>JBBSRP010000037.1:0-17593 GCA_038242935.1 Flavobacteriales bacterium | reverse complement strand
TTATGAAAGCTGCGTTGCGCAATGCAGTCTTTATTGGTTTTACGGGCACTCCTCTATTAAAACAAGACAAGAAAACATCTCAACATGTTTTCGGCAGATATATTCATACATACAAATTTAATGAAGCTGTAATTGATGGCGTTGTTAAAGACTTGATGTACGAAGGCCGTTCTATCGAACAGAGCTTGACATCTCAAGAAAGAGTTGACCGTTGGTTTGAATCAAGAACTTCGGCTCTAAATGATTTCCAGAAAAACGAAATCAAAAAGAAATGGGGAACTATGCAAAATGTTTTGAGTTCCAAAAGTAGAATGGAAAAGATCGTTGCGGATATTCTGATGGATTTTAGTACCAAACCACGTTTAAAACACGAAACAGGCAATGCCATTTTGGTTGCTTCGAGTATTTACGAAGCTTGCAAATACTATCAACTGTTTCTGAATACAGGTTTTAGAAATAAATGTGCGGTGGTCACTTCCTACAATCCGATGGCTCGAGATGTTAGCCTTGAAGATACTGGCGCTGATACCGAAACTGACAAAGAATTTATTTATAAAGTTTATACCGATTTACTCAAAGAAGTAAGTGCAAAAGGGAATAAGTCCAAAACCGAAACATATGAATCTGACGTTAAGGAACAATTCCGAAAAGAGCCAGCTAGAATGAAACTGCTCATTGTGGTTAGCAAGCTACTAACTGGTTTTGATGCTCCGCCATGCTCTTATATTTATATTGACAAAAAGATGCAGGATCACACTTTGTTTCAAGCTATCTGTCGTGTAAATCGTTTGGACACCGACGATAAAGATTACGGCTATATAGTTGATTATATGGAATTGTTTGGCAAAGTAACCGATGCAATTGATGTCTACACTTCTGAGTTGGACAGTGAAGACTTTACTACTGAGGAAGTTTCGATTCAATTAAAAGATAGAATTAAAGTTGCTGCGGAAAGACTAGAAGTGGCAATGGAAACTGTTGAAGCTATATGTGACAATGTAGATATTCCAAGAAATGATCTAAATTATATTCAATACTTCTGTGGAAATACAGAGATTGCCGAAGAATTAAAAGGACACGAATACAAGAGAATGGCATTGTATAAAGCCATCGTTGAATATATAAGAGCGTATGCAAATATGGCAGCTGATTTTGAAGTTGCTGGATATGATGCAAAAAGTATTAAACGCTTTAGAGACAAGTTAGAGCATTACTTAAGCCTTCGAGAAATCATCAGAATTGCTAGTAACGAAGTTATTGATTTAAAGCTTTACGAAGCAGATATGCGCTTTTTAATCGATACTTATATTAGAGCAGAAGAATCTGAAAAGATTACTCCTTTTGACGATATCTCTTTACTTGATTTGATGGAAACCGATATGGATAAAGCGATTGGTGCCTTGCCTGCATCTGTTCGAGGAAGTAAAGAAGCTGTTTCAGAAGTAATGGAAAATAATGTGCGAAGTAAGATTGTAGAAGATCATTTACTAGATCCTAAGTATTTTGAGAAAATGTCACTTCTTCTGCAAGAATTGATTGAAGCCAGAAAGCGTGAAATGATAGACTATCAAGAGTATTTAATCAGAATGGCAGAGTTGTCGCGAATGGTTAGAAGAGGACAGCAAGAAGATATTCCCAAAGCTTTAAACTCCAAGGGAAAAGTAGCTTTGTACCATTTATTGGAAGACGAAGAATTAGCACTTGCTTGCGATACGGCAGTACAGTATGAAATACAGGATGGCTTTCGAGAAAATATGATGAAGCAGCGGAAAGTAAAAAAAGCCATTATTGATATCGTAAAAGACGACGAGATTGCGGACAAAGTTTATCAAATTATAGAAATTCATAAAGACGAGTATTAATGAGCAGATCTACCGTAATTGTTGGTTCGGTTGCTGTCGAAATACAGTTCAAACCGATTAAAAATTTACATTTAAGCGTGCATCCACCGTTTGGGAAAGTCACAGTTTCTTCCCCAGATTTTTATGATTTGGAAAAAGTAAAAATCTACTTGGCAACGAAGTTATCTTGGATAAAAAGAGAACAGAAGAAAATTGCCAGCCAAGATAGAGAGTCGGAAAAATTATATATTACCAAGGAAAGTCATCAGTATTTTGGTAAAAGATATTTGTTGGAAGTTATAGAAGCTGATAAAGCTAAAGTAGTATTACAGCATAATAAAATCATTTTATATTCTGTCAAAGATGCGACTGCCGAAGAAAAACAAAAAATACTGTACAACTTTTATCGTAAAGAGCTTCGTGTAAAAATCAGTGCATTGGTAATGGAACACTCAGCCAAAATGGATGTACCCTGCCCTACTTTCAAAATTCAAAAAATGAAAACCAAATGGGGAAGTTGCGCTGCTGAATCCAATAGATTACTTTTTAATATTGAATTAGCCAAAAAACCAATTGACTGTATTGAGTATATCGTTATTCACGAACTAGTACATCTACTAGAGCGAAAACACAACAAAAATTTTATCATACTGATGGATCGCTTTTTGCCAAATTGGCGAGTTCAGAAGAAGATTTTGAATGAGTTGCCGATATAAAAAAACCACCGAATTCAGAGAGATAATCAGAGATCGCCATAGTGAATTCCGACGTTATAATATTTTGTTCTGCCTAGGAATAAATTCCAAGGTAAAAATATCAGTCGTCCCTATGGGACTAAGATGCAGAGGACATAGCTTAGAATCATCGGAATAAATTCCGATGTTACAATATGAGTTGTCCCTATGGGACTTTCGCAATTTGCAACAATGTATCAGTGCCATAGGCACGACTAATATATTTGCCTATGATTCTAATCATTGGTCATAAGTTATACTTAAAATCACTGGATCCTAAAATATAATTCTAATTATAGCGACAAAAGGTTTATAATTCAAAAATAGAACACCTCATCAAATCAGGACCTCAAAAAACCCAGCGTCATCATAATCTATTTCAAATTCGTCGAGTAAGTTTGTGTATTCCTCTTTGAAGGTTTCTCTGTGATGGTGTTGCTCTTGATTGGAGATAATGGAAAACAGTTTTGATTTGAGATTGGAGGTAGCTAAAAGCTGCAAAATCTATTTGCCCCATACAAATCTATTTGGAAAATCCGACTCTCGTTCAAGGATTTTAAAGATTTGGCTTTCACAATTTTCATAACTTCTGAAACTGATAGGTTAGCTTTTAGTAAAAAAAACAATTCACCTGATCTTCAACACCATTTACGATAATTGTTTTGCAACCAGTCTCGTTGATCAAGTCGTCAACTGTTGCCAAAGTATCGGGTTGCAATTTTTTGGCAATAACAGCATTTCGGTACTTTACGGCAAAAAGTGTCTGAACGTATATTAAAGTGTAAGTGTTTGGCATAATGCACCGATTCTATTTGGATATTAAATACTTAGAAACTAAATAGATTTAATGTTCTAGAAGGATATTGACTATTTAGGTTTTATTCTCAGTGAAATAAAATAAATTTTGAAAGAATAAATTGTGCCGAAATGACTACGTTCTCTCGCGGCAGGGACAGGAGCGGCATCCTTTGCTGCTAAACAAAAACTTCGAAAATGACGTGGATCACGAGGTTTTCTAGTAAAAGAAGATCGCTGTAGCAGCAAAGATACAGTGGATGGCCCGGTTGTGCTGTGATTGCGAAAATTAAAAAATGATTGAACTACCTCACGTCTTTCGCAATTGCAGCCACAAGCCGCCCAAATAAAAAGACTAAAGTTCAACAATTAACGAAGTCAACCTTTATTTTGTAGAGATTCTACTGCTTTTGAATTATTAGATTCAAATCGATTTTTAAAAAACTGTTTTCTAGTTGATTGTATAGAATATTATCGATTATATAGGCAGTGGAAGTCGCATCAATCTCGGCAATTCGCGTTCCGTCAGTGTCAATAATTATGGTTTTTTGATCTTTTGCAATAAATTTTAAATCCTTTGTTTGAAGGTAATAGATACTTAACTTTTCTAGGTCGTATGTTTCGGCAATCTTTAGATTAATGTCAATAGCTAATGTCTTATTTTGGGTTGTGTACACAAAAACCTTAGTGGTATCTGATTTTAAAAGATTGATAAGGTCACCATCGTCGTTGCTTTTAAACACTTGGTCACCAATAAAATACCCAAGATCGCCAACATCTTCTTTTGCAAAATCTCTTTCTGCAAGGATGCTGCCTGTCGACATAGAATATTTTCGAATCTTGTTTTTAAAGACCAAGAATATTTCTTCATCTTTTACTTGAAAGCTCAAAATAGGATCGTCTTTGAGGTCTAAAAATGATAAAAATAACTGTTTCCCTGAGTCCTTTTCAAAAGCTGCAACGTATGGTTTGCCAAAATTAATTTGTCTATTACCTATAAAGGCTCTTCCTTCATTAATCATATATATGACATTTTTTTCTACAAAAATCGTCGATTTACTAGTAAGATCTGGAGGAAGTAAAGTTTTCCATAACAGCTGTCCCGAGATTTTATCAAGTGATGCTAGTTGCTCTTTTGATGCAAAGTAGATATTTGAACTATCGATAATTGTATTTGAGACCAAGTCTCGAACTACATCATGGCCAGTAGACAACATGACATTTCCTGTGAGCAAACCTAAACCGATTGCAACAGCATTTGTTGCAATAGTACTCGTATAATCGTTTTTGCCAGTTACTGTTTCGTAATCCCAGCCTTCTCCTGTTTTGACATTTATAGAGTGTAGTCCGCCAGTAACGGCAATCATGGTTGAGTCATTTGTATAAAGCATGTCATTCCAACCGTATTCTCTATTGACTTTTCTCTTCCAAAGCACCTTGCCATCTGCTAAATCAATGCCTTCCAATTCATTTGAAATTGAAAGACCCTTTGATTTGTATCCTATGCCAATTTTATCGCTTGTATCTACAAAAAAAATATTGTTTTTAACTTCCCAACGATCTTTACCAGTTTTAGTATCGATATAATAGCTTTTATTAGCGACGTTCTCTATAATATTACTGCTAAAGTGCTGAATGTTGCCAGTCTGATAAGTGATTTTTTTTGACCATAAAACGGTCTGCTTTTCAAGATCATATTGCACAACATCTCCAGTACCTTTGAGCCATTTTCCGTTTTTTGACAATCCTCTTAACTGCACTGTCAAAAATCCATTAGCTGCATCAATATAGGACTGATCAATCCTCTCACCAAAAATATATTCGGTACCCACTATAGATGTGCTATCAAGAAGACTTTTCCCAATTATCTTTTCATTAGCTAGTACTTGAATTTGATTATTTTTACCCTTTTGACTGTATCCACTGACAGTAAAGAAAAGTAAAAATCCTAGTAATGTTTTTGTCATCATTGTGTTTTTTAACATTTAAAGATTTACCATTTGCAGAAAATGTGTTTATTTTTATTAAAATACAAACTCTGAGATATTATTATAGTTTCTTTAATTTAAAGGGTGAGCAGAATGTATTATTTTTCGGCGAATATAATATATATCTACAGCATAAATGACAGATTTACAGTAAAGAATTTTAGTGATTGTAAGAGTGGCTTTTGCGAACTATGCAATTAATGTCCGAATTCATTTATGTAGTATCTTTAATGAACTACATATTCTAGCAAATCATGTTCGTCTTAATTTCTTAGAAAACTTTTGCACAGGAAGCTTCGTTTAAAATTTACTTGCTGACATTCTAATATTTGCTCTTCTCTGATTATAAAAATTTTAAATCAACTAGGAATCAAGACAGAGCTGCTGCAGGAATTAGATCATCTTTTTTTCAATCTCGATTTTGATGAATTAGCTAAATAGTAGTATATCGATGGGCGGAATATCTATATATAATTCGACTCCAACAATCTATTATGGCAGCACAGTATATTGCTTTTGTTTCGAAGGGAGGGCATTTAATCCTAAAGTTTGAGGTAATCAAGTTCTACTAAAAAGATGGCTCTGATTTTAGCTGTTGGCTGATGCCGTTGCGGAAAGGGTTCTATAGCTTGAAATTGTACAGCAACATTATTGTTCTTCCATTTATCAAAATGCAGAATATTTCTTATTTCATGATCAATCCTTGGCGGCTAGTTAGTACATATTCTCCAATCTATCTTTGCTACAAGAAGGTTTGGTTTGTAGATAATGCTGCAAAGGATGCTGCTGCAAATAAAATTGAGCTCCAATTCTATCTAAAATATTGTTTAAAAGAGGTGATTTCTGCGGCGAGACTGCGATAATTTGACAAACTGATTTCAATCAATACTCTTACAGCTCTTAAAATATCAAATAGAAACCTTTTGCACAGATTCTAAATCCGCGCAAAAGGTATCTCACAAACTTAATAAGCTCTCATTTTATTTTTGCCATTCTCCAGTAGTTAAGTATTCCTTAATAACTGAATTTCGATCTAAAATTCATTCTGCCAAATTGTTAAAGATTAAACTTATGTTTGGGACTAAAGACGTTAAAAAATGTAAATAACACTAATAGTTCATCCTAGTTCGTCTCAACTTGACACGGCTTTTAAACTGTATCGTCTGATCAAATTTTTTAATCGAAACATGAAAACAAATTTGATTACCGAAGCTCTTAGCTACAATCACATCTTAAAAACATAAGGTTCGATTAATCTTCAGAATTATGGCTCCTACACAAGTAATATTACAAATGACATTCTATATCAATGTCATCAGTCGTCCTCTTGCATTGCATTTGACAATTTTACTAATTTAAATTAATAAGTTGTGGGCCAAATTCCTCGTAAAAAATATTTTTCTGATTTACGTTTAAACCTACTAGTGTTTCATACTGCGTTTTAATAAACATTTCTGGTCCGCAGATATAATATTTTGCTTCTTCTAATAAAATAACTTCTTTGCATTTATGAAGATCTACGCGTCCTTCTATTACCTGGTTTGAAGTCTGGTCATGATCTTCAATAATATCATAAAAAGTAAAGGTTTCCAAGTGCTGTGCTTCTTTTTTGATCTCTGTAATTTGGTCTTTAAATGCATGAACAGATTCATTTCTGCAACCGTGAATCCATACAGTTTTTTTGTTTTGAATCGAATTTATATTTGTTTCCAACATACTTAACATTGGCGTAAGACCAACACCACCACTGATAAGTACTAAAGGATTTTTTGAATCTTTTTCTAAATGAAATAATCCTGCAGGAGCAGAAATTGAGATTATATCACCTTCTGTTTTAGTATGTAATGTTTGCGAAACCATTCCTGAGGGATTCGGTGCAATACCAGTTTCATTTTTGACCGATATTCTATAATACTCGCCATTGAAAGCTGAAGACAAGCTATATTGTCTAGGCTGCATATGACCTAATTCTGGAACAAAAACCTGAACGCTGATAAACTGACCAGCGTGAAATTCGACAATTTCTTTTTCATCTTCAGGATAAAGATAAAATGATTTTATTTCAGTTGATTCGACAACGATTTTTTTGATTTTAAAATTTCTCCACCCATTCCAACTTCCAGCTTTTTCGACATTTTCATGATATAGCTTCTTCTCAACACTAATCATAATTTCAGCCAATTGGTAATAGGCTACCGTCCACGCATCAAGAATTTCGGGAGTTGCTGCCTCACCTACAACCTCACCAATTGAAGCAATTAAATGTTCACCAACAATCTTGTACTGGTCGGGCTGGATATTTAAGCTTCTGTGTTTCGTACCAATTCCCTTTAACACGCCCATTAAAACGCCTGGATTATCTATATTTTCGGCATATGCTAAAACGGCATTTGCCAAAGCTGATTTTTGTTTACCATTTGCTTGATTCGCCATATTAAAAATATTTTTTAACTCTGGCTGCGCTTTAAACATTCGAGCATAAAAATAATTAGTTAGATCTTCTCCACTCTCTCTTAAAATTGGAATTGTCGCTTTTATCAGTTCTTTTTGATTTGGATTCATAGGTAAAATTTATAATTAGATTTGAGTAGTTTGCAATATCGCAAACCTTCATTTGCTATTGCAAATTCTAGTGTTGCAAAAGTACCATTCCACTTAACCTTCTTTTTATGATTGAGATCATGAGAAATTAGAAAATATAAGACAGATAGAGTGGAACTGCCTGTTTTGAGAACATCTCAATTTTTACAATAATAAATCAGTGCTGATAAGATCGGAATATTGTTTTTTTTGAAATCCATTTATAATTTTAAATCAGTAGATCATTTGGCATTTGTAATAGTCACATTTTTCTTGCAGATAATTCTTGAGTAAGATATATCTAATCCACCTGCAGGAGTTATTTATTTAGTGGTGTAAAAGAATATTAACTTTTCGGATTTTAATCATAGTAACTTTCTAGTTCATAAATAATTTCCTTCTGAAAATCGTCTCTTTAATAAATCATTAGTCTATTATCTGACGAAGGTGCAATAAAATTGGATTTAAAAAATGCTTTTTGAGCAAAACTAAACCACTATTTTGTACCTATTTTTCGTCTTAGTAATTGGGCATTTATAGCAACAATTATTGTGCTTAAACTCATAAGTACTGCTCCTACCGCTGGTCCTAAGACAAATCCTGAAGAATAAAGTACTCCTGCCGCAAGAGGAATTGCGACCACATTATACCCTGTAGCCCAGACTAAGTTTTGAATCATTTTGTTGTAGGTAGCTTTCCCGAATAAAATCAGGTTTGCAATATCCTGCGGATTGCTGTTTACTAAAATATTATCGGCTGTTTCGGCTGCAATATCAGTTCCTGAACCTACTGCTATGCCAACGTTTGCTTGTGCTAAAGCTGGCGCATCGTTGACGCCATCTCCTGTCATTGCCACAAATTCGCCTTCATCTTGTAATTTTTTGACGATTTCAACTTTCTGATGTGGTAAAACTTCAGAATAATATCCATCTAATCCCAGTTTATCACTAACTGCTTTTGCTGTGATTTCATTATCTCCAGTTGCCATTAGGACTTTGATATTATTATTTTTAAAAATTTTAATTGCTTCGGCAGCTTCAGGTCTTATCTCATCTGCCAGCGCGATATACCCTACTAACTCCGCATCTATAAGCACAAATACCACAGTTTCTGCCGCATCACTAAAGGCATCTTCGGGAATCGCAATTTTTTCATCTCGTAGATAACCTGGACTTACAACCTTAACTTGCTTCCCTTCTACCGTGGCTTCAACACCTTTGCCGGTTATTGCATTGAAGTTTTCAAGTTGTGGCATTGTAATATTGTCTTCTTTAATTTTTTTAATAATTCCTACGGCAATTGGATGTTCTGAACTTTGTTCCAATGCACTAGCCATTCGAAGCACTTCCTCTGAGGTAAATGATTTATTGACAGATTGAATTCGAGTTACTCCAAAATCCCCTTTAGTCAGTGTTCCGGTTTTGTCAAAAAGAAGTACTGAAATTTTTCGTGATTCTTCGAAGGCGGTTCTATTTCGAATTAGCAACCCATGTTGCGCCGATACAGCAGTAGATATTGCAACAACTAGCGGAATAGCTAATCCTAAAGCGTGGGGACAGGCAATGACCATAACAGTTACCATTCTTTCTAGTGCATATACAAAAGGAAATCCTAGCATTAACCAAACTGCCAATGTCGCAAAACCGATTCCCAACGCAATGTATGTCAACCATTTTGCGGCTCTATCCGATAGATTTTGCATTTTGGACTTGCTTTTTTGAGCTTCGCCAACCATTGTAATAACTTTGTTAAGATAACTGTCTTTTCCAGTATGCTGTACTTGTACTTTTATACTACCATTACCATTTACAGAGCCTCCAATAACTTTATCTTTCTCTTCTTTTTTTACTGGCTTGGATTCGCCCGTTAGCATTGATTCGTTTAGATAACTTGTACCTTCGACGATAATTCCGTCAGCAGGAACTTTTTCTCCTGGTTTTACTAATATTATGTCATCCTTTAATAAATCTTCGAGTGAAATATCTTCAATTGTATCGCCTTTTACGCGGTGTGCTTCTGCCGGCATCATACTAACCAGCAGTTGTAAGGCTTTTGAAGCACCTAAAACACTTTTCATTTCTATCCAATGTCCTATCAGCATTATGGCGATAAGCGTTGCTAATTCCCAAAAGAAATCCATTCCGGGTAAGCCAAAAACTGTGGCAGAACTGTAAAAGTATGCCACACTTATCGCCATCGCGATCAGCGTCATCATTCCGGGAGCTTTCTTTTTCATTTCGGAAACAAAGCCTTTAAGAAATGGCCAACCTCCGTAGAAATATACTATTGTGGAAAGTGCGAAGAGTATATATGGATTTCCAGGTAGTAGAATGTTGTATCCAAAAAAACCTTGAATCATTGGCGAGAAAAACAATATGGGTACGGAAAGAACTATGGTAACCCAAAACCGTTTTATAAAATCTGCAATCATCATTTTGTGATGATCGTGTCCTGCTGCGCCCATAGGGGCACCGGCGCCGTGATCTGAATGATCCATTTTGGAATGATCTATTTTAGCATCATTCATTTTGGAATGTTCTTCTTTACTATGATTCATTTTGGAATGATTCGGCTCCTCTTTTATATTTTTGTCGTGATTTTCCATTGGACTATTTTTTGATTGTTAACTTAACTTTTTTCTCATTGTTTCTGATATATTCTCGGCGTACATTCCGTAGGCATCTACAAGAAGCCCTTTGAGTCCGTCATTTGAAGAAATTGCATACAAGATGCTATTGTCATTAGTACTGCTCATTCCTTCAAAGCGAAAGAACTGATTTACTACAAAATCTTCGGGATGTATTTCGAGATTAAGTGAGGCACAAAGCAAGCATTCTGGCTTTAGATTGAAATCATAAGTATAACCGTTTGCTTGTAAATCGTTAATTGCTTCTGAAAGCGTGTCGTAGTTATTCATTATTTAGATTAATAGGTTTTTATAAATCCCTACCGACTTCTGCTATGAAGTCTTTAGGTAGGAATATGTTTTTAAAGATATTTCTATTTTTTTCTAATTCTAGTTTATTTTTTATTTTGAAATTGTTACAAGGGAATACTTAGTTTTTCCATTTCCAGTTTCTAATTTCAGGCATATCTAGCCCGTTTTTGCGGATATAATTCTTATGCTCGATCAATTTGTCCTGCATTTCCTGTTTTAGGTAAGCTACTTCGTCGCCCAGGTTTGGCAAGCGATCCAGAACATCCTGTACCAAGTGAAAACGATCCATATCGTTTAGTACTGTCATATCAAAAGCGGTAGTAATTGTCCCCTCTTCCTTGTACCCACGTACATGTAGGTTTATGTGGTTACTGCGATTGTAGGTTAGCCTGTGAATCAGCCATGGATATCCATGGAATGCAAAAATGACCGGTTTGGTTTTTGTGAACAACATATCAAAATCGGCATCGTTCAACCCATGTGGGTGTGCATTCTCTGACTGTAGCTTCATCAAATCGACGACATTGACAACTCTTATTTTTAGATTTGGCAATTTTTCACGCAATATGGATACAGCTGCCAAAGTCTCCAAAGTAGGCACATCCCCCGCACAGGCCATCACCACATCGGGTTCGATACCGCGGTCATTACTTGCCCAAGTCCAGATGCCTATTCCTTTGGTACAATGGATGACCGCTTCCTCCATTGAAAGCCATTGCGGTGAGGGATGCTTGCCTGCCACCACCACATTTACGTAATGTTCGCTCCGAAAACAATGATCCATTATTGATAATAGACAATTGGCATCCGGTGGTAAATAAACTCGTATCACGGATGCTTTTTTATTCATTACCACGTCGAGAAACCCGGGATCCTGATGAGTAAACCCATTATGGTCTTGCCGCCATACATGCGATGCCAAAAGAATATTCAGAGAGGCAATCTTTCTGCGCCAGGGAAGTTTTGATGTTACCTCTAGCCACTTGGCATGCTGGTTAAACATAGAATCAATTATATGTATGAAGGCTTCATAGCAATTGAACAATCCATGTCTTCCTGTTAAAAGATATCCTTCCAGCCAACCTTCGCACTGATGCTCGCTGAGCATTTCTATTACCCGGCCATCTTTCTTCAAAAATTCATCTGTTTCAATGATTGGTGCTTCCCATTGGCGGTTAGTTACTTCAAACACTGCATTCAATTTGTTTGACAATGTTTCATCAGGACCAAACAACCTGAAATTCCTTTGCTTTTTATTCTCAAGAATCACGTCTCTTACAAACTTGCCTAAAATTTTTGTATCACCTGGTCCCGTTTCACCGCGTTTCTTTAGTTCAAAACCATAATTACGAAAAATCAGGTAGCCGCAACTCCTTTAGCAACAGACCGCCGTTGGCATGTGGATTGGCACCCATTCTCTTATTTCCCTTTGGCGCTAAATCTTGTAATTCCTGTAAAAAATGACCCTGCTCATTAAAAAGTTCTTCCGGCTTATAGCTTTTTAGCCAGTCTTCCAATTGTTTTAAATGTTCAGGATTTGAGATAGGATCTGTTATAGGAACTTGGTGAGCTCGGAAAGTTCCTTCTATGGGTATTCCATCTACGAACTTTGGTCCTGTCCATCCTTTGGAAGATTTTAAAATAATCATCGGCCAAATGGGACGTTCAGCATTAAGGTTTCCAACCGCATTATTTTTTATCGCTTTTATTTCTTCAATTACTTTATCCATGACCTGCGCCATTATTTGGTGCATTTCCATTGGGTCATCGCCTTCAATTAGATAGGGTTTCCACCCATAACCTTTAAATAGCTGCTCCAGTTCTTCACTGCTGATGCGGGCAAGCACTGTTGGGTTGGCGATTTTATAGCCATTCAGATGCAGAATTGGTAGTACCACCCCATCTGTGACAGGATTTAAAAATTTATTGGAATGCCAAGCAGTGGCTAACGGTCCTGTCTCGGCTTCGCCATCACCCACCACACAGGCCACAATTAAATCAGGATTATCAAAAACGGCCCCGAAAGCATGGCTAAGAGAATATCCTAACTCACCACCTTCGTGGATGGAACCGGGACACTCGGGCGAAACATGACTGGGGATACCACCTGGAAAAGAGAATTGCTTAAACAACTTTTGTAGCCCTTCTTCGTCCGGACTGATGTTGGGGTAAACCTCACTATAAGTTCCCTCCAGGTAAACATTACCAACGATTGCTGGTCCACCATGACCAGGTCCTGAAATGTATATCATATTAAGGTCGTACTGTTTTATAATCCGGTTGAGGTGGACATAAATAAAATTTTGTCCCGGCGTAGTGCCCCAATGACCCAGTAACATAGGTTTGATATGCTCTGGTTTTAGCGGTTGCCGCATCAGCGGATTGTCCCACAGATATATCTGGCCTACGGAGAGATAATTCGCTGCCCGCCAGTATGCATTAATTTTTCGTAGTAACTCAGGTGAAAGGATTTCAGCTGCTGTATTTATAGTTTCTGCTTCCATAATATTTATAATTATAATTATTTCAAAAAATTATCAACCAGTTTTGCAATCATCAATTCCTCATTAGTTTGAATTACATATACCTTTACTTTACTTCTATCCGAGGAAATAATAGTTTCATTATTAATATTGTTTACCTCGTCCAATTCTATTCCAAGGAATTCAAGACCGTCACATATTTTACTTCGTACTTCAGGAGAGTTTTCTCCAATACCACCTGAAAACACTACTATATCCAAGCCTTCAAGAGCCGCTGCAAATGAGCCGATCCATTTTTTAGTTTGGTAGCAAAACACCTCGACGGCTTCGGCGGCGCGGTTGTCCGTATCGCTATAATCCATTAGTTCTCGCATGTCTGAGCTAGTTTCTGAAATACCGAGCAAGCCAGATTCGTGATTAATTAGATCGCTGAATTTCTTTGGGGTAAAGTTTTCATAATGCATTAAATACCAAGCGACGCCAGGATCTAAATCACCAGTGCGCGTGCTCATAGGCAATCCAGATGTTGGCGTAAAACCCATACTTGTGTCCATACTTGTACCATCTTTTACTGCGGCGAGACTTGCACCGCTGCCGAGATGCGCCATAATTATTTTGCTTTTTGCAGCTTCCATTCCGGCTAAACGTTCAAGTTCGTCCAATAGGTAAGCATAAGAAAGCCCATGAAACCCGTATCGCCGAATACCCATTTCATAATAGCGACGCGGAATGGATAATAACTTTGCGACCACCGGCATAGAATTATGAAATGCAGTATCAAAACAGGCTATTTGTTTTATGCCAGGATGGCGCTTCTTAAAAACCTCAATCAGTTTAATTTCATCAGGCAAATGTTCAGGATCAAAGTCGCGGATTTTTATTAATTCATTCAACAATTGATCTGTAATTAATTGTGGTTCGGTATGTTGCATCCCATGAACAATGCGATGCCCTATCGCTGAGACTGAAATAAAATCTTGTTGCTTCTCGAGCCAGTCAACCAAATAGTTTGCCGCTTGTTCGTGATTTTTAGCTTCAATATCAAAACTATTTTTTTTTGGATTATGAGCAGTAGTAAAATTGAACTTTGCCTTTTTGGTTGCAATATTTTCTATCGCTCCATAAAGCAATCTTTCTAGTGGTTCTTTTACCTTATACAAAGAGAATTTGATGCTGGAAGAACCGCCATTTATCGTGATAAGATTTGAATTTTCAGGATACATTGTTTGCTTAATTTTTTTTGGGTTTATCGTTTCTCTTAGGGTATAGTACTCATCTATGACAAGAAAAATCCTCCCTTATCTGAATAAGTTGATGCTTCTAATAGTTTTTTAATTCTTTTAGACACTGTTATTAATATTCAAACTATCAGTAGTTTTCCCAATTCCAACGAAAGTATATTTACATCAACCTCTTGTATTTCCTATCTAATTGCTTTAAGACAACAACTACAAACCATATTTTTTTTCCGGCATTCTATTGATTTGCTCATAGTAAATAACGTGTTGTCATTTGAGTTCTAATTCGATGGTTGGAATGGTGGGGTTTTACAGACTTCGTGATTAATCGTTTTATTGAGAATAGAGTCCATCAAATGATAACCTAAAGCGATACCCTAGCTATGCAGCGAAGCTGATTAGATTTAATCTGCGATGTAGAATTTTAAATCAAAAATCTTTCGTTGAGAATAATTACATCTATAGATAAAAGAGGTGGTCTATAAGTTTGAAAAGAATTTTCATCTTCTGTGAATTCATAGAAGAGAATATTTGCATAAGAATTAGAGTAAGTACTAATGAAGAATAAAGTCTCACTGTCTAATGTCGTGGTAGTTTTATTGAAGGTATCATCTGCGTCTTTGACAATTGTTTGATTGCTGCAGCAATCTTTTTCTTGGAGAGTAGTGCACTCTTTGTTGGATTTTTTATCAACTTCTTCATTGCAAACTTTTGCTTTACCAAGAATTGAAAAATTTACTAATTTGTCACAACAAAAATGCATATCAACCATAAAGGAAGAAGTTGAAAACAGTATAGTAACTGCGATTAAGAATGACAATATTTTAGTTGAAAAAGTTTTCAAAATCTTAAAATACATTATAATTCTGCTCTAATGTACGAAAGATATTTTGCGTAAAGTGGTGCGAAATTGAATATTGAATATTATTGATAACTATTTAAGATCAAAGCATTTACTATTTCTACTAAAAGGTGCCGTCCAGTATTTTATGGTTTGCGCAAATATCCGGCGGTGATCCGGCATTGACTAAACTTTAAATTATAAATCTTATATCTGATCTTTCAGTAAAAGATTCTCAACACTGCTTAGTTTTATTGCAAATTCTTTGTTAAAAATATAAAACGGTACGAAATTTTTCTATCTTTATGCATCAATGAAAAAAATCTTCCAAAAAACAGCATCATTTTGTATCGCATTTTTAGTGCTGCTATCAACTATGTCATTTACTGTTGATAGCCACTTCTGTGGCGATTCGTTGGTTGATTCTTCATTTTTTGGACACGTTGAAACTTGTGGTATGGAAATGCAGCAACAAAAAGCATTCTCATCTACGTGTGATATTTCAAATAAAAATTGTTGTAGCGATGAACAATTAGTTGTAGATGGTCAGGATACTTACAAACCTTCTTTTCACGACTTACAACAAGATCAGCAAATTTTTATTGCTGCCTTAGTTTTCACATCTCTTCATTTATTTTTAGAACCTAAAGCAGATTTAGATTCATATAGAGACTATACTCCTCCTCTCATTGTCAGAGACATTCATATCATAGACCAGACCTTCCTCATTTGATTTTTAAGTAATTAGAGTTATAGTCCTACATTAATTTGTATGGGACTGTATACCTTGTTTATCACTTTTTAAACAAGAATTTTATTTACTTAATACTAATTACTATGCTAAATAAAAGCATCAAATTTCTTATTGAGAATAAACTCGTAGCAGTACTACTTCTCGCTTTATTCGTTGGCTGGGGTGTTGTAAATGCACCTTTTGAATGGAATACTGGCTCTTTTCCGCGCAATCCTGTAGCTGTAGATGCCATTCCAGATATTGGTGAAAATCAGCAAATTGTCTTTACAAAATGGGATGGTCGATCTCCGCAAGATATCGAGGATCAGATCACTTATCCGCTAACAACCTCCCTATTGGGAATACCAGGAGTTAAAACTATTCGAAGTTCATCAATGTTTGGTTTCTCTAGTATCTACATCATTTTTGAAGAAGGTGTTGAATTCTATTGGAGTCGAAGTAGAATCCTTGAGAAGTTGAATTCATTACCTGCCGGATTACTTCCCGATGCCGTAAATCCAGCGCTTGGACCAGATGCAACTGGCTTGGGTCAAATTTATTGGTACACCCTTGAAGGTCGCGATAAAGATGGAAATGTAACTGGTGGTTGGGACTTACAAGAACTGCGCAGTATTCAAGATTTCTTCGTTAAATATGCCTTGTCATCAGCAAGTGGAGTTTCGGAAGTTGCCTCTATTGGTGGATATGTTTTGGAATACCAAGTGGATGTTAATCCAGAGTTGATGAAGCAGTACAACATCAGCTTGAACGAAGTTGTAAAAGCAGTTAAGCAAAGTAATCAGGATGTTGGTGCTCAGACGTTAGAAATAAATCAAGTAGAATATTTGATACGAGGACTTGGCTATGTCAAGTCAATCGTTGATCTGGAAAATGCGGTGGTAACTTCAGAAAATTTCACTTCTATTCGCTTGAAAGATATTGCAAAAGTTTCGCACGGACCTGCAACTCGACGTGGCATTTTAGATAAAGAAGGTGCAGAAGTTGTGGGTGGTGTTGCCGTTGCTCGCTATGGTGCCAATCCGATGGAAGTTATCAATAATGTCAAGGAAAAGATAAAAGAGTTAAGTACTGGACTTCCATCAAAAGTATTGAGCGATGGGCGAACTTCACAGCTTACTATTGTACCGTTTTACGACAGGTCTGAACTTATTGAAGAAACCTTGGGCACTCTTGATGAAGCACTTACATTAGAAATACTAATTACCATCTTCGTAATAGTTGTAATGGTATTTAATTTAAGGGCTTCAATTTTAATATCTGGTCTTTTACCAGTGGCAGTATTAATGGTTTTCATTGCGATGAAACTTTTTAATGTCGACGCTAATATTGTCGCCTTATCAGGAATTGCGATTGCAATTGGTACAATGGTCGATGTCGGCATTATTCTCACAGAAAACGTGC
>JBBSRP010000036.1:0-17645 GCA_038242935.1 Flavobacteriales bacterium | reverse complement strand
AGGCTGGACACTTTTAGCGCAAGCTCAATTCCACGTCCTACAGCAACAATATCGATATCTTTTTTTGAATCTCTTTCTAAGATAAAATCACGAACAAAGCCTCCAATCACATAACTGTCAATTCCTAATTGTTGGCTTGCTTGCGCGATGATTTTAAAGATCGGATTTTCTAATGCTTTCATAAATACAAAGGGCGAAATAATTTAATGTGCAAAATTTACGTTTGCATAATGCTGTTTTTACAACAAGAAAACTATCTTATTTGCGAATAACTTTTACTTGTAGATTATTTCCAATTTTAATAATTGAAGACGGCTTTCCTGCTGGACTTTCGCGCTGCAAATTTACAACATAGTCTACACCTTTTATAATTTCCGAACTGATTTCTTTGAACGTCAAAGGTGTTGGTTTTCCTGAGATATTTGCAGAAGTCGAAACCAATGGCTTTTTCAATCTTTCCAATAGTTTGAAGCAAAAAGGATCTTTGACAAGTCGCATACCCAGAGATCTGTCTTGGGCAATAAGATTAGGTGCCACATTTCTAGGATTATCAAGAATTAAAGTCGTTGGTTTATCGCTAATGTCTAAAATTTCCCAAGCTACTTCTGGAATTTCCTTGAATACATTGTAAATCATTTTTTCGCCGTTCATTAAAACGATCATCGATTTGCTTTCTTTTCTTTGCTTAAGCTTGTAAATTTTGGCAACAGCATCTGCATTTGTAGCATCGCAGCCTATTCCCCAGACAGTATCTGTTGGATATAGAATAATTCCACCTTCTTTAAGTACTTCGTATGCTTTTAATATTTCTTCTTGCATCGTTTATTTATATTCTTAAGGGTTAAAAAAAGTTTTGATCTTACCCAAAAGTGTGTGATTCATTTTATAATTTTTCTTTTCTACTTTCTCTATTTGAGAACTGAGGATAGTTTTAATTTGAGGACTAAAATTTTGCTGTATATTTTTTAAAAAGTTGATATGAGTTTCGCGCTGCTCTCGTTTTTTCATTGAGGACCAGCTTGAAGTGTTGTGAATGCGGTAGACGCCCATCACTTCATTTAAATACATTATTTTTCCTTTTCTAGCGGCAAGAAGGAGTAAAAAATAATCTCCATTTTCTGCTCTGCTAAAATATTCGGGAAACTCACGAACTGTATTTCGAAGCATTATAGATGAAGAATGAATAAAGTTCCCTTCTGCTAATCGTTCTAAATCGTCAATTCTATCTTCAGTGAGTTTATGATTGCGTTTTCTATATTTAAGACCACGTTTTTCCAATACGTTGTGGTGGCATATCTGATAATCTGGATTTGCCTCTAGAAAGTCAAATTGTTTTTGCAACTTATTTTCGTCCGTCCAATAATCATCTCCATCGCAATGGGCCAGATAGGGAGAATGTGCGTGGTATAAAGCAAATAGAAAATTGCGCATCATTCCTAAGTTTGTGGAGTGATGGTAATAGCTAACAGTGATGTTTTCTGGCAGATTCTCAATCGCTTTTTCTATCACTTGGTGTGAATTGTCGGGAGAAGCATCATTGGAAATGATAAGTTCAACTTTGAAATTTGTTTTTTGCATTAAAACACCTTCAATTGCCCTGCTAATGTAATCGGCGTGATTGTAAGTAATCATTATCACACTAATGGTCGTGGCAGTATCTTTCATTCAGTTCTATTATGTTATTGAAATGTACAAAGATAATCGATTTTTTATATCTTGCGAACACTTTACAACCCTCAATTTCTATGAATAAAATCCAAGTAGGCTTCCTAGTTTCGTACGATTACGAACTTTTAAAGAATGCAATTCCGCCGATATATGAAGATTCGGACACTATTTTTCTTGCCATAGATAAAAATAGAAAAACCTGGAAAGGGAGTGATATCGTGATTGATGCAAGTTTTTTTGATTGGATAAGGAATTTTGATACTTCTAATAAAATAGAATTGTATGAAGATGATTTTTTTGTTGAAGGTCTAAGCACGATGGAATGTGAAGTACGTGAACGAAAAATGCTGGCAGAAAAAATGGGAATTGGAAATTGGCTAATTCAGTTAGATTCTGACGAATATTTTCTAGATTTTAAGAAGTTTGTCAATTTCTTGAAAAATAATAATCATTATCTTAAAAACCCTGAGAAAAAAATAATTCAGATTTGTCCTTTTAAAATTAATTTATACAAAAATTCAGAAGAAGGCGTTTTCTATGTAGATCAATTGGACAAGTTTATGGTAGCTACAAACTATCCCAATTATAAAATTGGACGTCATGGAAAATGTCGATCTATTTATACAGATTCTGTCGCTTTGCACGAATGTTTATCAAGAACACGTGAAGATCTTATTGTAAAACTAGAAAATTGGGGACATAATACTGATATAGATCAGGAAGCATTTATGGCTAAATGGGATTCTGTGAATACTGGAAACTATAAATCTTTGCAAGGTTTTTTCTACCTCGATCCTATGGAGTGGAAAGATCTAGAATATATGCCCGGAAAAAATATTGGTGAACTGCTGGAGAATTTCAAAAAAAGTTCGAAAATAAAAGTTGGCTCTTTCTTTTTATGGAAAAAGAACCTGGGTCAACGATTAAAATTTATGTTCAAATAAAACACTTTTTACGATCGATATAATTCTAAGAATGATTTGGCAGCTTTAGACCAATCAAAGAATTCTGCTTGCGCTAAGAGTTTTTTTCTATAAAAATCTGGCTTGCTTTCAAATTCTGAAAGTTTATCGAACATAAATTCACGCATATAATCAGGATCAAAGTCTTGCCAATAAAAGGCAGCATCGCCGCCAATTTCGGGCAGTGAAGTCTTCGTGGATAAGAAAACTGGTTTTTCAAATTTCATCGCTTCAATAGGAGGAAGACCAAATCCTTCTCTAATTGAAGGAAAGAGAAATGCTACACAGTTTTTCATATAATATTGCTTGGCTACATTTGAAACTTTTCCAGTAAGAAATACTCTATTTTGCAATTTATTTTGATTGATAAATTCTTTTACTTCAACACCATAGATTTTATCGTGATTGCCAGAAATAATAAGATTAAAATCTTTAATATTTCTAAACATTCTAATAATCGCGATAAAATTTTTTCTTTCAATAAAATCGCCAATTGTATAAAAATACGGCATATTTGTAGGGACAGAAGAAACGAAATCTGATGTGTCTAGAAATTCGGTAATTGGGTTACCGTTATAAATAATTTTCTCCTCAACTTGTGGAACGTCAAAATACTGATGCGTTTGCGCTTTTGCAAATTCGGAAATATAAGTCACTACATCAGCCCGTTTGAGCTTATCAATAAATTGTCTATTTTTTTTACTGTCAAGATCAGAAGAGTTTTCCTCAATAAAGTTAACATCGTGTACTGTCAATATATATTTAGATGGTTGCGTGGAAGGCTCCACTTTGGTATTCTGATTCATGCTGTGCCAGACATCGTATTTTTTTCGATTTCTAAAAAACGGATAACGGTGGAGGCTCTTATATTTTTTATAATTAAAAATTTTGCCAAATTCATCTGATAGCAGTTGTGGATCTGCGGAATTTAGAAAAATTTCTAAATCGGTGGGGTTTTCTTTTGCTATAGCTTTTATGAGCTCATAATTAAAAGTACCCAAACCACCTGCGCGGTTTTTGATATTGTGAGACTCTAAGAAAACAGATCTTGACATTCGCTTTTTTGTGTAAAACTATCTAAATAATTGCAGATATTAAAGACAATAGCTACTTTTGATTAAAAAATAATGCTGGCTATCTTTAATTCAAAATTCAAATTTCTCGAAAATTCTGTACACAATTTTATTCAGAGTTTTCATAGTTCAGGAACACTTTTGGTAAAAGGTAATCGCAACACTATTCGATTATTTCCAGTCGACACCCTTACGCTAAATATAAAAGCATTTAAAGTTCCACATCTTTTGAATCAATTTATATACAAATATGTAAGACCTTCCAAAGCTAAACGATCATTTGAATACGCAACTTTACTTTTAGAAAAAGGAATTGGTACGCCTAAGCCTATTGCATACGTCGAGAATTTTTCGAGCATCGGGCTACGAGAAAGTTTTTACGTAAGTGAACATCTAGATGCTGACTTAACGTTTCGCGAACTTGTTGAAATTTCAGATTTCAAAAATCACGAAGCTATCTTACGCGCATTTACTAGATTCTGCCTTAAGATGCATGAGAAAGGTATTGAGTTTCTTGACCATTCGCCAGGAAATACATTGATTAAAATTACTCCTACTGATTACGAATTTTATTTAGTAGACCTAAATCGTATGAAATTTCATCAGGAGATGACTTTTGACCAACGTATGAAAAATCTTTCTCGACTTACACCAAAAAAGGAAATGATTGCGGTAATGTCCAACGAATATGCAAAGTTATATCATAGAACAGAAGCGGAAATTTTTGATAAAATGTGGAATTATACAAAAGCCTTTCAAGCAAAGTTTAAGAGAAAAGCATCATTCAAAAAGTCGATAAAACGATTTAACTAGTAATCTTTTGACTATTTAGCTTTCTGAGTTCTTTATAACGTTCGTGCACGCTCAAAGCGTTGAGGTAGCAAATTGTTATCCCTTTTTTACCATCTAGAAAACCTAGTCTGATTGTATAACTATAAAGAAAGCTATACAGAGGATGCAGCATTTCTTTGATCGCAGAAGGTTTCATTTTCTTTGCAAATTTCTCCTGAGCTTTTAATTTTCCGTAACTCAGCATTTTCGTTTTATAACTTTCATAATCTGCGTAAGAAAAATGGATCAGCGGATTTTTGAAAGTTCCAATTTTCCCATGTACATCTAGCTTTTCATGCACTAATCGTTCAGTGGTATACTGTGCATATTCTTTATGGAAGAGTCTGAATATCTTGTCAGTCTGCCACCCACTAAATCGTAATTTTTCGCTTTTATACATAAATGTTCTATAAAATAAAAACGCAACGTAGGTTTGATTGGTCTTGATAGTTTCAATTATTTCCTCTTTCAATTCCGGAGTTAATCGCTCGTCTGCATCTAGAAATAGGATCCAGTTGTTTTTCGCCTGACTTATTGCAAAATTTCGCTGATGCGTATAATTTTCGAATTTATGTTGTACAAATTTTACGTTCGTAAATTCTTTTACAATTTCCTGAGTATCGTCGGTGCTATAGGAATCAACAATAACCACTTCGTCAGCAAATTGTAAATCTGCCAATAGTGGTTTCATTTGCTTTGCCTCGTTGAGAGTTATAATTAGGACAGAGAGTAGCGTATTGTCGTTGTAATCCATTAAAATTTGCTAGTGGCAGCAAATATAAATAATCATAATAGAATAATGAATTTAATATGCCTTTTATATTAGTAGGTGCAGAAGATAGAATACTTGCGGCATAAAATGTTGTACTAATTTTGATAATATCTATATTTGCGTAATTAAAAACTGTTTTAGATTTTTAGTAAATGGCATCAACAAATTTAGTTTCTGTAATAATGAGTACTTATAATGCTGAAGAATGGCTAGAAAAAGTTATTATCGGTTTTGCTCAGCAAACTATTTCAAATTTTGAAATAGTAATTGCAGATGATGGTTCTCGAGAAGCAACAAAGTGTGTAATCGAAGATATGCGTCAACATACTGGATTAACAATTCAGCATATTTGGCAAGAAGACGATGGTTTCCAAAAGTGTAAAATTCTGAATAAGTCAATTGTTGCAGCAAACGGAGATTATCTCATTTTCACTGATGGCGACTGCATTCCTCGGGCCGATTTTATTGAGAATCATCTCAAATTTAGAGAGGAAGGTTATTTTCTTTCAGGTGGATATTATAAGCTTCCGCTAAATGTATCTCAGAAAATCACGAAAGAAGATATTCAATTACAGAACTGTTTCAAGCTTTCTTGGCTAGTTGCTAACGGACTTCGTCGCTCACCAAAGAATTTAAAATTGATAACGAGAGGTTTTCTTTCTTCTTTATTAAATACTATAACACCTACAAATGCTAGTTGGAATGGACATAATTCGTCGGCGTGGAAATCAGATTTACTTGCTGTAAATGGTTTTGACGAAGAGATGCAGTATGGTGGTGAAGATAGAGAATTGGGCGAGCGTCTTTTTAACTTCTGTCTCAAATCCAAGCAAATTCGCTACAATGCTATCTGTATTCATCTAGATCACGAGCGTAGCTATGTAAATGATGCGACTTGGAAAAAAAATGCGCAGATTAGACAGCTTACAAAAGAAAAAAAAATAGTACGTACTGCAAATGGAATTGTGTCAGAGTTGCTTTAAAAAATTTTTTAATTTTTCGGAGTACAGCGGCAATTCTAATTTTTGATATAGAAAAGATGACTTTCCTTTATATTGTTTAGGATTTACATCTAAATACAATTCTGGGTAATAATCAGCGATGTGAACCGCTTCATGATTTTGCTGATCCGTAAGCATATTCCAAGACTTCTTATTAATCCATGGCGAAAAGATTGTAAATGTTGGTATAGACAAAGCTTTTGCCATATTAACAGCACCGCCTTCATTACCTATCAACGCTTGACATTGAGATAGAATTGCTAAAAATTCTCTTAATGATTTTGTGTAGAAATCCAATTCTATAACAGCCTGAGTTTCAGGCTTGCACAAATTATATATCTTAGTTGCTTCCTCAAGTTGATTTGGCATAAAATTGAATAGTAGAGTAGCTTCTTTTTCAGCGGCAATAAAATCCAGTGTTTCTGCCATTTGCGAAGGAGGTAAGCTTTTATTCTTATTACTGCCAAGAACACTGATCATTAAAAGTTTTTTGTCACGACCGATTTTTTCTTCAATTTTTTCTGCTGCTACTTCTCGCTCGCGACTTGATAGATAAATTTGCGGAAACAATGGCTTTATATCAGTATTTGTCACTTCCTTAGCTAGTAAAAGTCTATGAAATATCGCCGTATTTAGTAATCCATCTTTTCGCTCAACACTCTTGGTGTAAAATAGCCAACTGTACCATTTTTTAAAACCAATTCTCACTGGTGCAACGGATAATAAAGTTGGAATTAATCTTTCTAATTTCGCGTAAGCGTCAATAACTACGTCAT
The DNA here is from genome assembly GCA_038242935.1 of Flavobacteriales bacterium. Classification (GTDB taxonomy): domain Bacteria; phylum Bacteroidota; class Bacteroidia; order Flavobacteriales; family Flavobacteriaceae; genus Flavobacterium. Next base: position 10,562 of record JBBSRP010000036.1, on the reverse strand, counting down.
ATTTTTCAGTTTTCAATGTCTTACCCAACTTCAGAAGTCCTAGAAAACCTCCAGAAAGTTGAGGGTCAAAAACTACGACACGATCTACAAATGGGTTATTATCCACAACTGCAAGCGTATTTGGATGTATCATATAATGAACTTCACAGCTTGGAAAAGCCGTTTTAATAGCTTCGCAAATTACAGTACTTACAAGTACATCACCTATCATTTTTTGTTGTATAACGAGTACTTTCATATCAAATAATGTTGGTTGTCGGACTAATTGTTTTAAACAGCTACATCATATTCTCTCAAAGCATCGTTGAGTGACGTTTTAAGATCTGTAGATTCTTTTCTTTTTCCAATGATCAAGGCACAAGGGACTTGAAAATCTCCTGCTGGGAATGATTTTGTATAACTGCCTGGAATTACGACAGAGCGCGCTGGAACAATTCCTTTCATTTCTACCGGTACTGGACCTGTTACATCTATGATTTTTGTGGATGCTGTAAGGCAAACATTAGCACCTAAAACAGCTTCTTTTTCTACTCGCACACCTTCTACAACTATACATCGTGAACCAATAAAAGCACCATCTTCAACAATTACTGGCGCTGCTTGAAGTGGTTCTAATACTCCGCCAATGCCTACACCGCCAGATAAGTGGACATTTTTTCCTATTTGAGCACAACTTCCCACCGTAGCCCAAGTATCGACCATTGTCCCTTCATCTACATAGGCACCGATATTTATATAACTAGGCATCAAAATAACTCCTCTTGAGATAAAAGCGCCATGTCGTGCAACCGCATTTGGAACTACACGAATTCCTTTCTCTGCATAACCTCGCTTCAAAGGCATTTTGTCGTGGTATTCAAAAATCCCAACTTCTATTGTCTCCATTTTCTGAATGGGAAAGTAAAGAACGACCGCTTTTTTTACCCATTCGTTTACCTGCCATCCATCAGCAGTTGGTTCTGCAACTCTTAGTACGCCCGCATCTAGGAAGTTTATGACTTCTTTAATGGAACTGATAGTTGTTGGTTCAGAAAGTTTTGAGCGGTCTGTCCAGGCTGCTTCTATTATATCTTTTAATATATTCATCTTTCAAAATTTAATGCGCAAAGATAAGGAATTTGAAAGTATAGGCACTTTAAAAGAAAATGCATTTATATTTTAGGCATTAAGTAGTATAGCTGCAATAATTTGTATTTTTGATTCTAACTAACGTATGATGTCTGACTATGAAAAAGCCATTACTATTATTTTTTGCATTTATGCTCATGCAGTGCACTCGAAATCCAGAAAATAAAAATCCTGAAATGTTACGCAATGAAATTGAATTGTCTAAAGATGATACGATCGTTCACACGGAGGGAAACCCTATGTATTACTTAGGAATGTATAGAGGTGAGATGCCGGGACTTGGTTCTAACAAAACCCCTGTTGTCATAGAATTATCTGAGACATTTTCATTTACAATTTCAGCAGACACTATCACAAAAGAAAAAAAGATTATTCAGAAGGGGACATTTAGATGGAAATCTGACGGAAAATCAATTGTGCTTACCGCAGGTAATGGAATTGAGAAAGAGTTTGTTGTAGGAGCAGATCAGCTTACGCTAAAATCAAACGCGGGCAAAGCTGTTTTTGAAAAAATGAAATCTTCAGAAGTTGTAGAATTGGAATCTGAAAATAGTCGAGCAGCCATTACAACTTTCATCGATGAAAAATGGACTATTACATCTATTAATGACAAACCTGTTAATGCGAAAGGAGTCAAGAAAGATTATTATGTGCTTTTTCACAAAGACAGAAAACTTAATGCTTTTGCGGGTTGCAACAAGATTGGTGGAGATTATTCTATAAAAGGAGATCAAGTTAAGATCAGCAATATTGTAGCTACAGAAATGGCTTGCGCCGAAATGGAACTGGAACAATTGCTGCTAAAAGCTTTGGCGGAAGCCGACAATATAATACAGAACAATCAATATATGTATTTGAGAAAGAAAGGTGAAGTATTGATAAAATTTGAAGCAGAGAAACCAAAAAAATAAAGATGGCAAGAATCTTAGCAATTGACTATGGAATGAAAAGGAGCGGAATCGCTATTACTGACGAGATGCAAATGATTGCTTCGGGTCTTACTACCGTTGAAACTCCCAAACTAATGGAGTTCTTAAAAAAATATTTTAATGACGAAAAAGTTGAGCTAGTAATAGTGGGAGAGCCAAAGCAGATGAATTACGAACCGTCAGAAAGTGCTGCTATGATTGACGCTTTTGTTGTTAAATTCAGCAGGATATTTCCTGAGATGAAAGTAGAAAGAATTGATGAACGTTTTACATCTAAAATGGCTCTTAATTCTATGATTCAAGGAGGGATAAGTAAAAAGAAGCGACAGAATAAAGCGCTTTTGGACGAGATTTCAGCGACTATTATCCTGCAAGATTATCTAAATTACAGAAAATTTTAAAATATAGATAAAGTACAGCTTTTTATTTTAGCATTAAAGACGAAGCACTTATCTTTGCAAAATCAAAAAACACGTGATGTCAGATACTCTTTCTTATAATACAGATGTAATTTTAGTTGGTGCGGGAATTATGAGCGCAACTTTGGGTGTAATGCTTAAAGAACTGCAGCCGGATATTCGCATAGAAATTTTTGAAAGATTGGATCATGCAGCGGCAGAAAGTTCAGATGCATGGAATAATGCCGGGACTGGGCATTCAGCTTTTTGCGAATTAAATTATACTCCAGAATTAGAAGATGGTACTGTAAAAGCTGATAAAGCCGTAAAAATTGCGGAGTCGTTTGAAATTTCAAGACAGTTTTGGTCTTACTTAGTAAAGAAAAATTTACTTTCAGATCCAGAATCATTTATTCGCAGTATTCCTCACATGAGTTTTGTGCATGGTGCAGAGGATGTAGAGTTTTTGAAAAAGCGTTATGACGCACTTCAGCAGGAACATCTTTTTAAGAGAATGGAATTCAGTACGGATTTTGATAAACTTATGGAATGGATGCCTCTAGTTATGAAAGGCAGAGATAAATCACAAAAAGTAGCAGCTACATTTATGCCAATTGGTACAGATGTTAACTTCGGGTCGTTAACACGTGCGATGTTTAATTATCTTAAATCTATGGATGGTGTAAAAATACATTTCAATAGTGAAGTAAAAAGAATGCGTCAAAAATCTAACGGAGATTGGCGTGTAATTGTACGTAACCTTGAAAGTCGTCAGAAATCAAAAGTGCGTGCTCCATTTGTATTTATTGGTGCTGGGGGAGGTTCATTGACACTTCTTGAAAAAGCAAATATCGATGAAGGAGAAGGTTACGGCGGATTTCCCGTAAGCGGGCAATGGCTTAAATGCATCAACAAAGATATTATAGAGCAACATGCAGTAAAAGTTTACGGTAAAGCGGGTGTTGGCGCTCCTCCTATGTCTGTCCCTCATATTGATTCGAGACTTATTAATGGTGAGAAAGCACTTCTCTTTGGACCTTATGCAGGTTTTACAACCAAATTTTTGAAGAATGGATCTTACTTTGATCTTACTTCATCTATACAGTTGGATAATATTATACCAATGATATCTGCTGGCTTTAAAAATATTCCACTTACCAAATATTTAATAGAGCAAGTGAGACAATCTCCAGAAGATCGACTGGAAGCTTTGAAAGAATATATGCCAACAGCCAAAATGGAAGATTGGGAACTTGAAGTTGCAGGACAACGTGTACAAGTTATCAAGAAAGGAAAAGATGGCGGTGGAGTTTTAGAATTTGGTACAGAAGTAGTAACAAAAGCTGACGGATCTATCGCAGCTCTTTTAGGCGCTTCTCCAGGTGCATCTACGTCTGCATCTATAATGCTACAATTAATAAATACTTGTTTTAAAGATAAAGTTCAAACGCCGGAATGGCAGGAGAAAATCAAAAAAATGATTCCGTCTTATGGTATTAAACTCAATGATAATCCAGTATTATCTGACGAGATCAGAAAAGAAACAGCAGCAACGCTAGGTCTTTTTAATTAATATTTTTTTAAAACCGTTATTGCAATGCTTTAACGGTTTTTTTAATTTTTTCTGATGCGCTAGTCATCCAGATCAATTGCTCGATAACTAGTTGTGCTTCCAACATTTTTTCGCGAATATCTTCATTATTAATATCATTATCTTCACTCAATTCTCTAGCTCTGATATTTTTTAATTCAGTAAAACGAGGTAATAGATCTTCTACTTCAGTTTCCGCGATGATTTTGCCCTCAAACTCATCAATAGCAATTTCAAGATTTTTGATGGTTGCATTTACTACTACATTAAAAGCCTCCGACGCTTTGGTAGTTTTATGAGATTGAATATATGTTCCTAAAGAAGCGGCAGATGATAATAAAGAATGGTTGAGAGTTGCCAATTTGTAAATTTGTGGCATCTGCTTCTGTTTTGATTTTGGTTCTTGAATCATTCTCTGAAAAGATTCCATCAAATTTGCTAAAGACACGAATGCGTGCTTTCTAGCAAGACGATATTGCACTGTTGCTGGCTCTTTGGTATTATAGATGTGAAAAATTTCTTTCAGATAATTTTTATTCGCCTCAATAGATTTTTTAAGATAAACTGGTGTATTTAAAAATTCCCATGAAGGCCATAATATGTAGTTTGCGCCAAATGCTAATGCAGCTCCAACAAATGTATCGACAATTCTAAACTCTACAACGTCTCTAATATTTGGAGTAAAGAGACTGTAGATAAAAACGACATACATTGTAGTAAAAGTCGCCGCAACTTTGTAATTTGTCTGTACAAAGGAGAAAGCAAGAATCATGGTAACAATAGCCATCGTAGCAATCAGCTGATTGTTTTGTACAATAAATAATAATCCAAAAGCTATCAAACCTCCTGCAACCGTCCCTATTATCCTATGATATGATCGGGTCTTTGTCAGACCATAACCTGGCCGAAGAATAACGATAATCGTAATCAAAATCCAGTAGACATTCTGAAAAGGTAGAAATGTTCCAATTAGAAATCCTACCATAATTGTAATAGTCAATCGTAATGCATGTCTAAAATAGGTAGAAGAAAAAGTTAAATTTTCTATCAAGGTACTTATCGAATAATACTGTGGAGCAAGAAATTTAGTCAAATCTTTTCCGCCGTCCTTAAACTCATATTTGAATGACTTTTGTGTATATGCTCTTTCAATAATCGTAACTTTTTCTATTTGCTTTTCGGCATATCGAAGCATCGTAGTGAGCATTAAGATAGCATCAAAGTCCTTTTTGTCGGCCGTTACTTGTTCGTACTTTTCTTTAGCATTTTCAAGTGCTGTCAAATCTGCGTATAAATTGAATTTCTTTTGATAAGCTGTTTTGCTGCTCATAGTGTCAGAAAGTTCGCTCAGCATTGAAGCAAGATTATAAGCAAGATTTTGATAACTATCTAAAACTTCCTGATGTTTTGCAAACTTCCTCTGCAAATTTGCATGGTCAAATGACGTAGCAATCGCCAATTCTAAAATGTCTACAAGAGTGATAAACATAATAAGCATTTTCCTATTTTGATCAGAAGATCCTGAGTTTGCTCTTTTGTGCATTAGTGCTTCACGCAAATTTTGATGTGAAGCGCTCAGTTTTACTTGCAATTGTAGTTGCTCTCGAACAATATTTATCTTAATCTTGTTTTTTTTATTTTTCCATAAATCCCCACGCAATTTCATATACTGCGCAGTTAAATCTAAAGAATCGGCAAGAAGTAATTCAGCATATTTAAACGGTCTGATAAAGTAGAATATGATAGAAATAAGCAAGTACAACAATCCGCCGCCAAACATTAATGCGCAGTGTTCAAGAAGTTCTGCGCCTGAATAAATTTGTTTAAATATTAGTGATACAGACAAGAGTCCACAAAACGAAACCAAATTCGCACGTTGGCCGTAAACTGCAATCATCGATAAAAAAAATATCAAGATAATAAGTAATGGATAAAAAGCCCAAGGAAAAGGATGGGCGAGACTTATAAGCAACGCGGTTCCGGACACTATAGAAGTACCTACGAGAATACCATTAATTTTGTGTTGAAGATTGCTGGAAATATCGCTTGGATAGGTAAGCAACGCTCCTATAGCAATGGTTACGCCAATATCAAAATGATTAAAATGCGATGCAATAAGAATAGGAAGTACCGTGGCAATTGTCACTTTTAAAGCATTTGAAAAATTGATGCTTTCCGCAAATTGCCGAATGTTGAATAGCATAGAAAAAGTAAGTTTAGCCACAAAGATAGGGATTCAGAAAAATTACTATCCTAACTATTAAGCAATCTTTGGCACGATAACAATTTTTCTTGTTATTTATGTATTTTAAGGGATGTGCATTATTCATTTTTCCCTATTTTTGCATTCGTTTAATATTCGCCGAAAGGCAAATTATACCTTATAAAATGATTTTACCTATTATAGGATACGGTGATCCAGTACTGCGAAAAGTTGGAGAACCTATCAGCAAAGACTATCCCAATCTTAAAGAAATCATCGCAGATATGTACGAAACAATGTACAATGCTTACGGCGTAGGTCTTGCAGCACCTCAGGTTGCTTTGCCTATCAGACTGTTTGTTATTGATACATCTCCATTTGCAACTGACGAAGATTTAAGCGAGGACGAACAAAACCAATTGGAAAATTTTAAGCAAACTTTCATTAATGCAAAGATGCTTAAGGAAGAAGGTGAAGAGTGGGGTTTTAATGAAGGTTGTCTTAGTATTCCTGAAGTTCGCGAAGACGTTTACAGAAATGAGCGAATTACAATCGAATTTTATGATGAAGATTTTAATAAAAAAACCGAAGTTTATGACGGTCTTATTGCTCGAGTTATTCAGCACGAGTACGATCATACCGAAGGAATTCTTTTTACAGACAAAATATCGACACTTAAAAAGCGTTTGATCAAAAAGAAACTTAGTAATATAATGGAAGGAAAAACTCGACCTGATTACAAAATGAAATTTTGTGCTAAGAAAACTAGCAGATAACAAATTCAGAATTAAATAATTAAAAACATATATTTTTTAAAATTAACAAGAAATGACTTTAGACAAAATATTAGCCATCTCTGGAAAGCCAGGATTGTACGTTCTTAGAGTACAAACACGTTCAGGATTTGTTGCAGAATCATTACAAGACGGGAAAAAAATTACAGTTGGTTTACGTAGCAATGTAAGTTTACTTTCAGAAATATCTATTTATACTAATGATGACGAGAAGCTTTTGGCAGACGTTATGCGTAATATCGCTATAAAAGAAAACGAAGGTCCAGCAATTTCTCATAAAGAAGACAATGCTACAATGGCAGCGTACTTTAAAGAAATTCTGCCTAATTACGACGAAGATAGAGTGTACCCGTCGGACATCAAAAAAGTTTTAAACTGGTACAATATGCTTCAAGCAAAAGGTATGGTTTCTAAAGAAGTTCCAGCTGCTGCTAAAGAGGTTGCAACTGAAGAAGCTTCAAAAGAAGAGAACAAAGAGGAAACTGCCGAAACAGTTGAAGCGACTACAGAAGCTCCAGCCAAACCAAAGAAAGCTGCGGCTAAAAAAGCGCCAAAAGCAGAATAACGATTTTATATATTCAATAATAAAAAATCCTATTACCTTTGATGGTAGTAGGATTTTTTACTTTTATAAATACTTTTTATGAATACAAGACAACAACAATTAGCCGCATTTGATAGATTATTGACAATTATGGACGAGTTGCGCGAGCAATGTCCGTGGGATAAGAAGCAGACTTTCGAAAGCTTAAGACATCTTACAATCGAAGAAACTTACGAGTTGGGTGACGCAATTCTTGATAAAGATCTAAATGAAATTAAAAAGGAATTAGGCGATGTTCTACTTCATATTGTTTTCTATTCAAAAATTGGAAGTGAAACCAACGATTTTGATATCGCTGATGTTGCGAATAGTATTTGTGATAAATTGATTCATAGACATCCTCATATTTATGGTGATACTATTGTAAAAAATGAAGAAGAAGTAAAACAAAACTGGGAAAAGTTGAAATTAAAAGAAGGCCGAAAGTCAGTTTTGGAAGGAGTTCCAAAAAGTTTACCAGCTTTAGTAAAAGCGAGTCGCATCCAAGAAAAAGTGAAAGCTGTAGGTTTTGATTGGGAAGAATCAGAACAAGTTTGGGAAAAGGTAGAAGAGGAGATTGCCGAGTTTCATGCTGAGGTTGAAGCGAAAGACAAAGATAAGATGCAGGCAGAGTTTGGAGATGTTCTTTTTTCTCTAATCAACTATGCTCGTTTTTTGAATATCAATCCCGAAGAAGCTTTGGAAAGAACTAATAAGAAATTTATAAAAAGATTTCAATACCTCGAATCAAAAGCTTCTGAACTTGGAAAACCACTGATGGATATGAGTCTTGCAGAGATGGATGTTTTCTGGAATGAAGCTAAGAAACAGTAAATATATTCTACTCAGCCATTTTTCTTAGTTGCTGCGGCTCAAGAATTAAAATTTTTTTTCCTTGTAAATCAATATAGCGGGCTTTTTTTAATTCTGATAATAATCTGATAGCACTTTCTGTGGCAGTACCTATCATAGTAGCCAACTCGTCGCGAGAAAGATTTATTTTCAGAGATTTATCGCTGTCAATCCCAAATTGATCCTGCAAGTGCAAAAGTGTGTACGCAAGTCTAGACTTCACACTTTTCTGGGCCATATTCATAATCATCTCATTCGCTTCTTTAAGATCCGCGCATATAGAGCGCATCATTAGCAAAGAGAATTGATTATTATTGCTAAATGCTTTTAGGATTGGTTCTCTAGGAATAAAGCACACTTGCATATCCTCAAGTGCAATCGCGCTAGTGTTTGAGAGTTCTTCGCTGATGATAAGACGCTTATCAATCAAGTCGCCTTCCTGCACTAGTTTTACAATCTGGTCTTTTCCATTTGCACTAAGTTTAGTCATTTTGCAAATACCTGATTTTATGCAGTAGACACCATTTGTACTATCACCTTCTTCAAAAAGAGCTTCTCCTTTTTTAAATGTTAGCATCGTTTTGGTGTTGGTTATGCTATTTAATTCTTCGGTATTGAGTGCTTTCAGAGAAGTCAATCCTTTCTGAATACACAAGTCACAGCTATTCATAGGAGATGTTTTTATGAACGGCAAATTTACGACTTAATATGATATTTATCATTGTAATGTTGAGATATAGTTGCAACCTTTGCAGCCTAAAATTCAAAGGATGGATGCCTCTAAATGTTATCATTGCGGGCTAAATATTGTCGCTGCCGATTTAATATTATTCGACGATAAAAAGTTCTGCTGCAATGGCTGTAAAACCGTTTTCGAAATATTTAACCAGAACGGTCTTACTTGCTACTATGACTTCGAACAATTTCCGGGCGCTACACCACAAGATATTCAGGGTAAATACGATTTTCTGGACAATAGTGCGATTTTAGAAAAACTTCTAGAGTTTAACGAAGACACTATTCATATTGTTTCGCTCAATCTACCACATATCCACTGTAGTTCTTGTATTTGGATTCTCGAAAATCTAAAAAAACTGCAACCTGGAATTAGCGCATCTCAAGTAAATTTTCAGGAAAAAACTGTTAGAATTACGTATAATAGCGAGAAAACTAACCTTAAAGAAATTATCTATCTCCTTTCTTCTATAGGATATGAACCATATATAAGCTTAGAGAATTACGAGGCAGGTCAAAAAGATACTGACCGTAGTTTGGTTTACAAACTTGGAGTTGCATTTTTCTGTTTTGGAAACGTTATGCTTTTGTCCTTTCCAGAATATTTTGAAGTATCAGAATATTGGTTGGATCATTATCGAAATTTTTTCCGTTGGTTAATATTTGCATTAGCGATGCCGAGTTTCTTTTATTCGGCTAGTGGCTATTATGTCGCGGCTTACAAAGGAATCAGAGCTGGAATTCTCAATATAGAAATTCCTATTGCACTTGGAATCATTGTAATGTTTATAAGAAGTGCCTTTGATATTATCTTGGGTTACGGACCTGGGTTTTTCGACAGTCTTACTGGTTTAGTATTCTTTATGCTGCTTGGAAAGATGTTTCAGATAAAAACGTATGGTTTTTTAAATTTTGAAAGAGATTATAAATCCTATTTTCCAGTTGCAGTAACCAGAATTTCTGCAGAAGGAGCAGAGGAGAGTATTCCGATTTATGAAATTTTGAAAGGAGATCGAATTCTTATCAGAAATCAAGAACTTATTCCCGCTGATGGAATTTTGATGAGCGAAAGTGCTGAGGTAGATTATAGTTTTGTCACTGGTGAAGCAGTAGCGATTGCAAAAAAATCTGGTGACAAAGTATTTGCGGGAGGAAAACAAATTGGTAAGATTGCCGAAATTGAGGTGCTAAATTCAGTTTCTCAGAGTTATCTAACACAACTTTGGAGTAATGACGTATTTCAGAAAGACGTAAAACAAAAATTCAAAAATATTACGGATACTGTCAGTCATTATTTTACCCCGATATTATTATTGATTGCATTCGTGTCTTTTGGATATTGGATTTTT
>JBBSRP010000035.1:0-17826 GCA_038242935.1 Flavobacteriales bacterium | reverse complement strand
GTCGAGGGAATTGTGGTGATGCGAAAAGGCGAAAACGCCAAGGAGGTTTTAGAGAGACTTAAAGAGAAAATATTTGAACTTAACAACGGTATTCTTCCTAAAGACGTAACATTGGAAACGGTTTACGATCGTGATGAGCTGATGAACTTTACCACAAGCACCGTAATGTTCAACCTTACCGAGGGTATCATCCTAGTGACTTGTATCGTTTTGCTTTTTATGGCAGATTGGCGCACGACTTTCATTGTTGCAATCGTCATTCCGCTATCATTATTATTTGCGTTTTTATGCTTGAGAATGATGGGAATGAGTGCGAATCTTCTAAGCCTTGGAGCTGTCGATTTCGGAATTATCATTGATGGCGCCGTCGTTATGGTCGAAGGAATATTTGTGGTTTTGGACAAACGAGCCAAGAAGATTGGAATGACAGCCTTTAATAAAATTGCAAAAGCGGGCATTATCAAGAAAACTGGAGCCGAAATGGGTAAAGCGATTTTCTTTTCGAAATTGATCATAATCACGGCACTACTTCCAATTTTTGCTTTCCAAAAAGTGGAAGGAAAAATGTTCTCGCCTTTAGCCTTTACATTAGGATTTGCCTTGATCGGCGCATTGATTCTTACCCTGACTTTAGTTCCCGTTTTAACACATTTGATGTTGAATAAGAATGTACGTGAAAAGAACAATCCAATTGTAAATTTTATAGACAAATATGTTCTGCAAGGTTTCAATTGGACGTTCAGAAATAAAATTACTGCGCTTAGCGGAACTGTGATTTTTGCACTTCTAGCTTTTGGATCATCTACTTTTCTGGGTACCGAATTTTTGCCAGAGCTCAACGAAGGGGCACTTTGGGTTACTGCCGAAACTCCTATTAGTTCATCTCTAGAAGAAAGTGTGCGAACTGCGAGAAATCTTCGGAAGGATTTAATGGAGTTCGAAGAAGTGAGCAATGTACTGTCACAAACTGGACGAAGCAACGATGGTACAGATCCAAACGGTTTTGGGTTTATCCAGCTGCAAGTAGATTTAAAGCCTAAGAAAGAGTGGAATCGCAAGCTTTCCTACGACGATCTTGTGGACGAAATGGACAAGAAACTCAAAGATAAATATCAGGGAATAACCTATAACTATTCTCAACCAATTATTGATAACGTTGCCGAAGCAGTTGCAGGTTTTAAAGCTTCAAATGCCGTGAAAATTTACGGCGATGATTTAGAAAAGTTAGATGAATTAGCTGTAGAAGTTCTGGCGAAAATTAAAGATGTCGATGGAATTAAAGATGCGGGAATTCTCAAGAATATTGGACAACCCGAAATCAGCGTTGTTCTTGACCGACAAAAAATGGCGGCTTATGGCGTCAAACTTTCGGAAGCACAAACAGTTTTAGAACTTGCTTTTGGCGGAAAAACTGCTACTCAAAAATATGAAGGCGAACGGAAATTTGATGTCCGAATTCGATTTGATGAGCAGTTTAGAAAAGATGAAAAAGACATTGGTAACCTTAAAGTTCCTACAATTGCTGGCGGAACAATTCCACTTAAAGCAATTTCAGAAGTGCAACAAGTCAGTGGCCCGTATCTTATTTACCGAGATAAAACACGACGATTTATCGGAATTAAATTTTCGGTAAGAGATCGAGATTTAGGAAGTACCATTGCCGATGCGCAAACAAAAGTTGACGAAATCAAGCTTCCTCCTGGATATACCACTGGCTGGACGGGCGAATTCGAGAATCAAGTTCGCGCCAGCAAGCGACTCGGGCAAGTAGTCCCAATCAGTCTAATCGGAATCTTCGTCCTCCTCTATATAATGTTCGGAAATATCAAAGATTCGCTGCTTGTTTTGGTCAATGTTCCGTTCGCGATTATTGGCGGAATCCTCGCGCTGCATTTCGCAGGAATGAACTTCGGAATCTCGGCAGGTGTTGGATTCATTGCACTTTTGGGAATATGTATTCAGAATGGTGTGATCTTAATCTCCGAGTTTCAGCAGAATCTTAAGGACAAATTAAGTCTTGAAGATTCGATAATGTTGGGCGTAAAAGCTCGAACTCGCGCCGTAGTAATGACCGCTTTGATGGCATCCTTCGGATTGTTGCCCGCCGCACTTTCTACAGGAATCGGTTCGGAGTCGCAAAAACCGTTGGCAGTCGTAATTATTGGAGGTCTGGTAACAGCAACATTCCTCACATTGCTGGTGTTTCCTGTAATTTATTGGATATTCAATAAGAAAAAATATCAGGTAATAGAGTAAAATAATTGTTTGGAGCTTAATCCCGCTTTTCTCTACAATCTTGAGCGGCAATTTGCCGCAGCATTCTGCATTCAAGGAGCTTCCTTTGGTCGCTCTTACCTGCCGCTGCTGCAAAAAGGCAAATTTCCACCCAAGGATTTGCGCTACAATCGGGGCTAGGGATTTGACTTACTTTCAAACGATTAGTTAAGTTGGTTACTTAGTTATTTATATTTGTTTCCAAATCCGATTCTGTGTGCAACCACGGAATCCGATATTTTTTTTTGAAACTATTTTTACATTGAAGTTTTAACGTTTAGATTTAAAAAGTATATTCGCTATCAAACAAATTGCTATTTATGAGAAATCCATTTTTGATGTTGAGTTTAGCTTTTGCCGTCCTTGTCTGGTCACTTATAAACCCGCTAGAATATTTTACTGCGTTCCTCGAAGTCTTGCCTGGCGTTTTAGGAATCGTCATTCTGATGGCGACTTTCAAAAAATTTCGCTTTAGCGATTTTACATACTTCTTAATTTTGCTTCACTGCATCATTCTCTTTGTCGGCGGTCATTACACGTATGCCGAAGTTCCACTATTTGATTGGCTCAAAGATATTATAAATTTTGAACGTAATAACTACGACAAGCTCGGCCACTTTGCACAAGGACTTGTACCCGCAATGATTATCAGAGAAATTTTTCTTCGCAAGGAAGTCGTTGCGAGAAAATCGTATCTAAATTTGATTATCGTCCTAATGTGCTTGGGAATAAGTGCCGCTTACGAGCTGATAGAATGGTTTGTTTCTGTTATGACGGGCGATGGTGGCGATGCCTTCCTTGGTACGCAGGGCGATGTCTGGGACACGCAGTCAGATATGATGTTTGCAGGGATCGGTGCTTTGTTTGGACTTCTGATTCTGGAAGGTTTGCAAGATAAATCAATTGCAAAATTGAGATAAAAGCTCTCGATTAGGTCGCATTATTACTAACTGTCCGAGAGAAGAATTTAAAAAATTAACAAAAAGTATTCTATTAATTTTGTTTTCAAATATGATTTCTTACTTTAGAACCAACTAATTAAAAAAACCAAAATATGAATGCTTCAAAACTAATTGCAATTGTACTTATTGTAGTAAGCCTCGGATTTGCTTACATCGGCTTTAATAAGGTTGCTGACAATACAGCCGAAATCAATCTTCTGGGTCTCAAAATTGACGCCTCCAACGAGTCAGGCAAAACACAAGGTTTTATCTACCTTGGATTAGCCGTAGTGCTTTTTGGTGGCGGAGTTTATACGCTGAATAGTAAGAAATAATGCATAAAAAATCCGAACTGAAAGGTTCGGATTTTTTTGCATTATTTTTTACTAATTTAAAGATTGAAGAATTTAAAGATTTAAAGATTGGAGGAAGCCAAAAAAGGGAATCATCAAAATAATCAAAAATAGATTTAGTAGCTAAGTTACCAGATTCGGGTATTAAGAAGTCTAGTACTTAAGGATACTAAAAATTTAAAAGAAGAATTTTAAATTGATCCAAAATTTAAATCTTTTAATTTTGAGCAGATTGAAATGTCTTACAATAAAAACTCTTGCATTTATACCTCTTCAGACTTTCAATTGTCTTAATTAAAAACCACTCTTATTTTAGATTATTTTCTTTTTTTCAATTATTTAGATACGAAGTTCAGCCCCGATGGAAATGGAAAGCAATGCCACAAAAAGGAGGTATTTTTTTTTGCAAAAAAAACCTTGTTTGTGGCATTCTTGGAAAGTATAGCGGGGAAAAGCTGCCTAAAGATAATTATTTCTAAAACAATGAAACGTCTAAAATAAACACCAATTCTTATTTTAGATAATTTCGCTTATTCCATTATTTAGATTTCTCGAATCTTTAAATCTTTGAATAACTTTTGAGAAACTCTACAACATTCTTCTCTATCCTCGCATTTATATTCGAAATGTCTGCTTTCACGAATTTCTCACCCAAGATGTTTTCGTATAATTCGATGTAACGATCAGAGACAGTTTGGATATATTCTGTTGACATATCAGGAATATTTTGACCTTCTTTGCCTTGAAAGCCATTCTCCATAAGCCATCTGCGTACAAATTCCTTCGACAATTGCTTCTGCTCTTCGCCAGAATCCTGACGCGCTTGAAAACCGTCTGCGTAGAAATAACGCGAAGAATCCGGTGTATGAATTTCGTCGATAAGCACGATTACGCCGTCTTTGGTTTTACCAAATTCATATTTAGTATCCACCAAAATCAGGCCACGGTTATTTGCGATTTCCGAACCTCTTTGGTAAAGAGCACGTGTATATTTTTCTAAAACTATATAATCTTCTTCGGTTACAATTCCTTGTGATAGTATTGCTTCACGGCTAATATCTGCATCGTGATCGCCAAGATCTGCCTTGGTTGTCGGCGTGATAATCGGCTCCGGAAGCCTGTCATTTTCTTTAAGACCTTCTGGAAGTTTTACTCCACAAATTTCTCTTTTTCCAGCTGCATACTCACGAGCTGCGTGGCCTGCAAGGTATCCTCGAATCACCATTTCAACTTTGAAAGGAGCACATAAATGACCTACAGCAACGTTTGGATCTGGAGTTGCAATCAGCCAATTAGGTACGATATCACTCGTCAGTTCCATAAACTTTGTAGCAATTTGATTCAAAATCTGACCTTTGTACGTAATTCCTTTTGGCAGTACAACGTCAAAAGCGGAAAGCCTATCCGTCGCAATCATAACCAAAATGTCGTCATTGATATTGTAAACTTCGCGTACTTTACCGTGGTATAGAGACTTCTGACCAGGAAAATTAAAATCTGTAGTTGTGATTGTGTTCATGGAATGGGTTTACAAAATTGTTGCTTTTGAGAGCACAAAAGTACTTTTTTTTGACTCACTATGCAAAAAAATCCATCCAATTCCTGAGTTAAAAACTCAACAGAAAAGGATGGATTTTAAGTTGTAAATCAGGCATTATTTAGTCGTTATTCTCGATTCTTTTATAAGCGTCGATAACTTTCTTAACCAGCTTGTGACGTACGATGTCTTTGTCATCTAGGTAAATAATCGAAATTCCTTCGATATCTTTCAATACCAACATCGCTTCTTTAAGTCCTGAAACTTGACGGCGCGGTAAATCTATTTGTCCTGGATCGCCAGTAATCATAAATTTAGCGCTCTTTCCCATACGGGTAAGAAACATTTTCATCTGTGCGTGCGTGGTGTTTTGTGCTTCATCGAGAATTACAAAAGCGTGATCCAAAGTACGACCACGCATAAATGCAAGTGGCGCAATCTGAATAATTCCCTTGAGAAGATAATCTTCCAATTTCTCATTTGGCAACATATCGCGCAGTGCATCGTAAAGCGGCTGCATATATGGATCGAGTTTTTCCTTCATATCGCCGGGTAGGAAACCTAAGTTTTCTCCAGCTTCTACGGCGGGACGAGTTAAAATAATTCTTTTAACTTGTTTCTCTTTTAGCGCTTTTACGGCAAGTGCTACTCCGACATAAGTTTTTCCAGTTCCTGCTGGGCCAACGGCAAAAACCATATCATTTTTGTTAATCATATCTACCAGCAACTGCTGATTGGGAGTGATGGCTTTTATTATTTTGCCATGAATCCCGTGAACTAATATTTTGTCCTGCTCGGCCATGTGTTCGGTTTGTCCGTTGCCTTCTATTACCCGTTCTATTACATTATCGTCTATTTTATTGTAGCGGGTAAAGTGCTGCATGAGTCGGTTGAAACGATTTTCAAACTCGTCAAGAACTTCTTCTTCTCCAAATGCTTTGATTGTAGTGCCTCGGGCAACAATTTTGAGTTTTGGATAGTATTTCTTGATTGTTTCTAAGTGTGTGTCTTGGGCTCCCCAAAAATCTTTGGGTGCAATGTCTATGAGTTCAATGGTTCTTTCGTTCAAACGTGTGGCTTTTAAATTAAAAAAATTGCTTAATAATTATTAGATTTGCATTTCAAATTTAATGAAAATAATAATGCTTTGCACGGCGAAAATAAAAATATGTCAATAATTACACTCACCACAGATTACGGTCTTAAAGATCACTTTGTAGGAGCGTTAAAAGGGCGTATTCTTACTCAATATCCCGAAGCAAAAATTGTGGATATTTCGCACCATGTAGATCCTTTTAATATTGCCGAAGCTAGTTATATGGTAGAAGCTGCGTATCAAAGCTTCCCTGCAGGAACCATTCACATCATAGGCGTTGATATAGAGCGCAATAAGGAAAATAAGCATATTGTAATGCAGTGGAATGACCACTATTTTATATGTGCCGACAACGGAATTCCGGGGATACTTACGCAGAGAATTCTACCTCAAAAAGTTGTAAATATCAACTTTTTTACCGCTCTCAATCCTGATCAGAGTGATATAGACATCTTTATCACGGTTGCTTGTCATATTGCCAAAGGTGGCTTGCTCAATGTTGTGGGCACAGAAGTAGAAAGTGTAAAACAATCGATAGAACTTCGGGCTGTAGTAAGTGACGACCACAATGATATAAAAGGTTGCATTCTATATATTGATCACTTTGGGAATGTTGTTTCCAATATTAGCAAAGAACTTTTTGCATACCACCGCAAGGGTCGAAAATTTGAAATTACACACAACGCACGTGGCACAAGCCGACGCAAAGATCATTCAAGACCAATCACAGAAGTTTTTGACAGATATTCGGATATTGCTTCATTGAGCTCCTATCCTATCAAAGATTTTGAAGGTAAGAAACTAGCAGTTTTTAATGAAGCCGGTTTTCTGGAAATCGCGATCTTTCGCAGCAATCCAAAAACTGTTGGAAGCGCATCTACTCTACTAGGGTTGAACTACCGTGATACTATTCAGATAAATTTTATAGACGAAAAATAATCAGTTATGCTTGTACGCATTGTTAAGTTGAGTTTTCATCAAGAAAACATCCCCGCATTTCTAGAAAATTTCGAAGAAAATAAAGAACAAATTCGAAATTTTCCTGGTAATGATTTTTTGGAACTGTACCAAGATCAGAATAATCCGGACATATTTTTCACTTATAGCTACTGGGAAACTGCTCAGGATTTGGAAAATTATAGACATTCTGAACTGTTTGCTGGAGTTTGGACTTTCACCAAAAAACTCTTCAACGACAAACCTGAAGCGTGGTCTGTGGACAAATTGGTAACTTTGGCATAGAATACTACAATATACTTGCAAAAAAATAGTTTATTTGCAGACCTTGGCAGATGCCAAAAGTAGTGGCGGAATCAGTACATAAAAATATAATTTGGAATGAAGTCAATTTTACTTAGAGAGATCAAATCCTTTTTTGGTTCGCCAATTGGATACTTGGTCATCGCCATTTTCCTTCTCATAAGCAGCTTGTTTCTATGGGTTTTTGAAGGAGAATTTAATATCCTAAAAAGTGGCTTTGCCGACTTAAGTCCGTTTTTTACAATCGCACCGTGGATCTTAATTTTTCTAATTCCTGCAGTGACAATGCGCAGTTTCTCTGACGAAAAAAAACAGGAAACATTAGAACTTTTGCTAACCAAACCAATCAGTCTTTGGGAAATTGTGATGGGCAAATTTCTAGGCGCCTTTCTATTGATTGTGATTGCTTTGATTCCCACCATTATTTATGTGATGGCAATCTATTACTTAGGAATGCCAGAAGGAAATATCGATTTTGGCAGCACCATAGGATCGTATATTGGACTTTTATTCCTAATCGCGTCATATACCGCTATTGGAATTTTCTGCTCGTCACTTTCAGACAATCAGATTATTGCATTTATAATCGCAGTTTTTTTATGCTTTTTTTTCTATTTTGCTTTTGAAGGAATTTCAACTTTTGTAAAAGGTTTTGAGTCGGCTGTTGCCAATATCGGAATGGAACAACACTTTTTGAGTATGAGCCGCGGGGTTCTTGACAGTCGTGATGTTATCTATTTCTTGACTATTGCAACTTTGTTTTTGGCATTTACAGTTTTCAAACTTAAATCCCTGAAATCGTAATGAGAAAGCGAAAACAAAATAACTTGAAAGCACTCTTTACAGTAATTTTGGTTCTTGTATTATTGAATCTCGCAAGCACGAGACTCTTTGTACGTGCCGATTTAACTCAAGACAAACGATTTACACTTAGTAAAACTTCCAAAGATATTGTAGATGCTGTAAATCAGCCGTTGTATATTGATGTGTTCTTGAAAGGAAATTTTCCCGGAGAATTTAAAAGGCTTCAAACAGAAACATCACAGCTTCTTGAAGAATTAAAAGCGCAGAATCCAAATATTATTTTTCAGTTTGTAGATCCATTAGAGAATCCTGACGAGCGTGAAGCAGTAATGCAATCGTTTATGGAACGTGGGCTTACTCCTGTAAATATTACGCTTGACGACAAAGGAAAACAAACGCAAGAAGTAGTTTTCCCTTGGGCAATTGCGACTTATGGAGACAAAAGTATCAAAGTTCCGTTGCTTAAAAATATGATGGGCGCTAGCACCGAAGAAAAGGTTGTGAGTTCTGTGCAGCATTTGGAATACGCTTTCGCTAATGCTATAAATACTATCAGCACTGCCAAACAGAAGAAGATTGCAATCGTCAAAGGGAATGGCGAGCTACACGATATTCTGATTGCCGATTTTGTACGTCAGATACGCGAAAACTATTATATCGGGCCATTTACATTGGATTCTGTGGGACATAAAGCAAAAGAAACTCTTGCAGAACTTAAGAAATATGATCTTGCAATTATTGCAAAACCTACAGAGCGATTTACAGATCAGGAGAAACAAGTTTTAGACCAATATGTGGTAGGTGGTGGAAAAACTCTGTGGCTTGTAGATCAGGTAAACATTGAGATGGATAGCTTGTATAATGAACGCGGAATGACATTGGCAATGCCAAGAGATCTTAACCTCAACGATATGTTCTTTAAATACGGTATCAGAATAAATCCTGATATGGTTATGGATATTATGGCGACGCCTATTGCACTGGCTACTGGAAATGAAGGTTCGGCATCTCAATACACTCAGTATCCGTGGTTTTATTCGCCAATGATCTATCCTGAGGGAGAACACCCGATAATTTCGAACCTTGACGGAATTAAATTCGAATTTGCTTCGGGAATCGAATTGCTTAAAAACGACATCAAAAAAACGGTATTGCTTCGAAGTAGTCCTTATTCTAAAGTGGTGGGAACACCTGTAGAAGTAGATCTTTCGATGGTGCAAGATCGTCCTGACAAATCAGAATTTCAAAATAAAGGACAAATTCCTGTGGCTGTATTGCTCGAAGGGTCGTTTAAATCTGTTTTTGACAATAGAGTTCTACCATTCGACGATTCTACATTTAGCGGAAGCGGAAAAGACACAAAAATGATTGTAGTTTCGGATGGCGATATTATCAAAAATCAGCTGGACAAAAACTTTCAGCCGATGGAACTGGGTTACGATAAATGGACTGGGAATTTATATGCAAACAAAGAATTTTTGCTCAATTGCGTAAATTTTCTCTTAGATGACAACGGACTTATTAACATTCGAAGCAAGCAGGTAAATCTCCCATTGCTGGACAAAGAAAAGGTCTACCAAAACTACAGTATGACGCAGATGCTAACAGTCGCATTGCCAATTGTTGTACTAATTATATTCGGACTTCTATTCACGTTTTTGCGCAAGCGAAAATACAGCCGATAATGTTGATAAAATAATTGAGAATATACCTTTGTTTAGGATATATTTGTAACCGTAGAATAATTGTGCTGACTGAAAAGCGGCAAAAGATAAAAAATAAAATATATTCAGATGAAGTTCATAGTATCAAGTTCATATTTATTAAAACAATTACAGATTTTAGGAAATGTTATCAATAGCAATAACACGTTGCCTATTTTGGACAACTTCCTTTTTGAATTAGACCATCAGCTCCTTACAGTTTCTGCTTCAGATCTTGAAACAACAATGTCTGCAACACTCGAAATTGATTCGGAGAGCCAAGGAAGCGTTGCTATATCTGCAAAACTTCTTTTGGATACCTTAAAAACTTTCCCAGAGCAACCATTAACTTTTACAGTTCAAGACAATAATCTGGTGGAAATAAGTAGTAATTCTGGTAAATATATTTTGGCTTATGCAGCGGCAGACGAGTTTCCGAAATCCATTACTTTAGAAGATGCTTCTGTAACTCTTGTGCCTGCCGAAGTACTTTCGACGGCAATAAGCAAGACGATTTTTGCTGCTGGAAATGATGATTTGCGTCCTGTAATGTCAGGAGTGTTTTTCCAATTTTCTCCAGGAGGATTGACATTTGTAGCTACAGATGCTCACAAACTTGTTAAATATGCTCGTACAGACGTAGTTGCTGCACAGGTAACAGATTTTATTATGCCTAAGAAACCACTGAATATCCTTAAAGGTATTTTGGGGGCTTCGGATGCTGAAATTAAAATTGAATACAATGATTCAAATGCAGTTTTCTCCTTTGAAAACTATATTTTGATCTGCCGATTGATTGATGGAAAATATCCAAATTATGAGGCTGTAATTCCAAAAGAGAATCCAAACAAGCTCGTTATCGATCGTATGCAGTTTTTGAATTCTGTACGTCGTGTGGCTATTTTCTCTAATAAAACGACACACCAAATTCGTCTAAAAATCGCTGGTACCGAACTTAATATTTCTGCCGAAGATTTAGACTACTCAAATAAAGCAGACGAGCGTCTTACTTGTGACTATCAAGGAGACGATATGCAGATTGGTTTTAACTCACGTTTCCTTACAGAAATGTTGACAAACCTTACATCTGATCATATTATGCTCGAAATGTCATTGCCTAATAGAGCCGGAATTTTGACTCCTGCTGATGGTCTTGACGACGGAGAAACAGTGACGATGCTGGTAATGCCAGTAATGTTGAACGCTTAAAGAATCTATTACAACCAACCAAATACAACCAAACCCAAAAGAAAAACCGCAAATTCATATTCTGAATATTGCGGTTTTTTTTTATTCTATTTTGTCAGTCGATAAGCTAACAAAAAAGTATAACTATAACTACTCCCCTACGTAGATCAGTTTTTTATTTACAAATTCATTCATACCATAAGCGCCAAGCTCACGACCATATCCAGATCTTTTTGTTCCGCCAAAAGGCAAATCAGCTCTCGAGCCCGTAGATTCATTAATAAAAACCATTCCCGTTTCTATCTGGCTTGCAACCTCAACTGCTCTATCGATATTTTTGCTGTGGACAGATCCTCCAAGACCAAAACTAGAATCGTTGGCAAGTGCAATAGCTTCGTTTTCATCTTTGACTCTATAAATCATAGCTACAGGGCCAAATATCTCTTCGTGATACGCCGTCATTCCTTTTTTGATTCCCGTCAAGATTGTGGGCTCATAGAACGCTCCTGCTCTATCGATGCGTTTCCCGCCCAGCAGAACTTTGGCTCCAGCCTTCACTGTCTCATCCACTTGCTTCTCGACTTTTTCGGCAGCGCCTTCGCTAGAAAGTGGTCCAACTTCGGTTGAAGCATCAGCAGGATCTCCAACTTTCATTCCTTTGATATTCTCCACCAATCGCGATGTAAATTCGTCCGCAACAGATTCCAAAACTATCATTCTCTTTGCCGAAGTACAAGCTTGACCCATATTTCCAAAACGCCCACTTACAGCACTTTTGATAACCAAATCCATATCTGCGTCTTCGAGTACAATAAATGGATCTGATCCTCCAAGCTCCAACACGGATTTCTTAAGATTTTTACCGGCAGCTTCCGCAACACTAGATCCTGCTTTTTCACTTCCTGTAAGTGACATACCTGAAATACGAGGATCTTCGGCAATTTTTGCAATACGGTCGCTGTTTAAATAAAGGTTTGTATAAACTCCTTCATCGGCTCCAGCCTCTTTAAAGATATCTTCTATCGCCTGTGCGCATTGAGGTACATTAGATGCGTGCTTTATCATTACAACATTTCCCAACATCAGGTTCGGTGCTGTCAATCGGCCAACTTGATTGAAAGGATAATTCCACGGCTCTACACCCAGAATAATTCCTATTGGCGAAAGCTTCATAATTGCTTTTCCTTTATCCACTTCAAGGTGTTTATCTTTCATAAATTCGGCAGCATGGTGTGCGTAATATTCATACACATTTGCGCACAATTCAATCTCACTTTCACTCTGTGCAATAAGTTTCCCCATTTCAAGTGTGATTAGTTGAGCCAATTCTTTTTTGCGTTTGCGCATTATAGAAGCAACTTTCAGCAATAGCTCTGAGCGTTTTTCTATTTTGGTATCTTTCCAAGTCTGGTAACGTTTGTGAGCGGTTTCAATTTTTGTTTCTAATTCTTTCTCTGATAATTCTTTAAAAACTTTGACAGATTTGTTGGTAAATGGATTAATCGTTTCAATAGCCATAATATTTTTATTTAATTTAATTCTTGATCGTGAAATGCTAGTATTGGAATGTCTAGCTTGTTTGATAATTTTTGGGTTAAGCTACTATTAAACAGTTCCTGAAAGAAACCCCGTTTCTCTGTGAGCATTGCCAACACATCTATGTTCTGATTTGTAATAAAATCGTCAATCGTGGCGCGAATATCATCATCGGGAATTACAAAAAACTGAACATTCAGTCCAGCGCATTTACTTTCCCAAGCTTCAATTTGTTCCTGAGTTACATCAGAATTTGGTTTCTTTACAAAAATACTTTTGATGGAAGAGTTAAAAGGTGCGGTCATTGCACATAGTTTTTGCAAGGCAATAAAATCCTTTTCTCTGTAAAGATTGGCAAATCCAATCGTATTGATCTTTGTGAATTTCAATCCCAGCGGAATACTCATTACAGGAATATTTAGCGATGCAATCGCATCTCCAGTTTGAGATCCCAAAATCGATTCAAACCATCCCGTGGTTCCACTTGTACCCATAACCACCAGATTTACTCCTTCTTGCTCTACCACCTGCTCCATCGCCAAGTGCAGATCACCAGATTTCAAAACCGATGTTGCTACAATATCTTCAAATCCTTTTTTACGGGCGACTTTATTCAAAAAGATCATATGCTCATCCAGTTTCTCCTGATTCTGAAACGAAATAGTATCAAAAACCTCTTTAAAGTTTGCGGGAATTCCAGACTCATCAATTAGCGGAAGCAAAAAAGAATGCAGCACTATAATTTGCGCATCAGTCGCTCTAGCCATTGTCAACGCATACAAATAAGCGTTCTTGGCAGTTTTAGAAAAATCAGTTGGAAAGAGAATTTTTGTCATAATTAATTTTGGGTTTGTCTATAAAGTTAAGGAAACTATTAGCTATACTGCAATTGCCAAAAAAGTTTTGCGTTTTTTTAACACCACGCCAAAGCCCTTGTCAACTGAGATGTTTAGAATATCTTTGCATTAAAATTTACCACAATGATTCAACAGGATTCCATAGTAGCCTTAGCCACACCTTCGGGAGCGGGCGCCATCGCAGTTGTAAGAGTTTCAGGTACGGACGCTATCAATATCGGTGCGGCGGTTTTTAAGTCAATCCACGATAAAGATTTGCTTAAAGTTGCGTCACATACCTTGCACCTCGGTCATATTGTAGATGGAGTCAAAACGCTCGATCAAGTACTTATCTCTGTTTTCAAAGGGCCAAACTCCTATACTGGCGAGAATACTATCGAAATTTCCTGCCACGGATCTACTTATATTCAACAACAAATCATTCAACTTTTACTTCGCAGCGGTTGCAGGATGGCAGATGCGGGCGAATTTACCCTCCGCGCCTTTCTAAACGGCAAACTTGATTTATCCCAAGCCGAAGCCGTTGCTGATCTGATCGCTTCAGACAACGAAGCATCGCATCAAATTGCAATGCAGCAAATGCGTGGAGGTTTTAGTAATGAAATAGCCAAACTACGTGAAGAATTGCTGAATTTCGCTTCCCTGATCGAACTAGAATTAGATTTCGCCGAAGAAGATGTGGAATTTGCAGACCGTACCGAATTTAAAGCGCTCCTTACCCGAATCGAATTTGTCCTGAAGCGATTGATTGATTCCTTTGCGATCGGAAACGTGATCAAAAACGGAATTCCCGTTGCTATTGTCGGCGAGCCAAACGTGGGGAAATCTACCTTGCTCAACGCACTTCTCAACGAAGAGCGCGCAATCGTTTCGGACATTGCAGGTACAACCCGCGATGCGATCGAAGACGAATTGGTTATCGGCGGAATGAATTTTAGATTCATCGATACCGCCGGAATTCGCGAAACCCAAGATCTTGTCGAAAGCATCGGAATCAAGAAAACTTTCGAAAAAATCGATCAAGCACAAGTCATTTTATACCTTTTTGATGCTTCCGAAGGCAGCAGTCAAGGCCGCACTCTCCAAGAAATTCAGATTGAGCTTGAGAAAATCAAGAATCAGCATCCGCTTAAGCCACTTGTGATTTTGGGGAATAAAGCAGACAAACTTACCGAAGCCGAAAAAGCTGTTTTAATAGAGGCGATTCCCAATATTTTGCTCCTTTCGGCTAAGCAACAGGACGGAATTGAGACCCTCAAAAATCTATTGTTGTCGTTTGTCAACACCGGCGCACTTCGCAACAACGAGACCATTATCACAAATACCCGTCATTACGATGCCTTGCTCAAAGCTTTGCAGGAGATTCAGAAAGTTAGTTACGCCGTCGCAGAGCAGGTTCCGAGCGATTTGATGGCTATCGATATCAGGCAAGCACTTTTCCATTTCGGCGAAATCACAGGTCAAGTATCTAGCGATGAGTTGCTTGGAAATATTTTTGCGAATTTTTGTATCGGGAAATAAGCGAATTGAAAGATTTGAAGATTGAAAGATTTTCTGAAGATCAAATTTAAGGATTTATAATATCTTTTTTTTGGAGCTTTATCCTGCTTTTCACTACAATCTTGAGTCTGTATTTGCTGCATCAGTCGGCGGGCAAGGAGTTTCCTTTGGTCACTCTTGCCTGCCGCTGCTGCAAAAGAGCAAATACAGCCTCAAGAATTTTCGCTTCAATCAGGGCTAGGGCGATATTTTTTCAATTCAGCTATTGATTTCAGCTAGGTATTTTATCTTAAAAAAACCTAAAATTTGGCTACATTAGCATTTATTAAAATCTGGTTTTTCAACCTTCAATAATAAATCCTTAATGGCGGCCGAACAAAAACAAAAATTAGAACAACAACTCTGGAATATTGCCAATACACTTCGTGGCAAAATGGATGCAGACGATTTCAGAGATTATATATTAGGCTTTATTTTCTATAAATACCTAAGTACAAAAATGGATTTGTACGCCAATACTATACTCAAACCAGACGGACTTACTTTTCAAGAGGTTGCGGGACATCCTGAAGAAGCTTTGCTAATGCAAGAAATCAAGCAACTTGCGATAGACAAACTTGGGTTTTTCTTAGAGCCTTCTGAATTATTTTCAGAATTAGCAAAACGCGGAAATGCGGGTGGAAAAAATAATTTCATTCTCGGCGATCTTGCCAAAGTGCTGACTCATATTGAGCAAAGTACAATGGGTTTTGAAAGTGAAGAAGATTTTGGAAACCTGTTTTCTGATTTAGATTTGACTTCTCATAAACTAGGAAAATCGGAAGCGGATAAAAATGAGTTGATTGTAAAAGTCCTAATTCACTTAGACGAAATTGATTTCGATTTAGAAAATACCGACAGCGATGTTCTGGGTGATGCCTACGAATATCTGATTGGGAAATTTGCCAGTGGCGCTGGAAAAAAAGCGGGAGAATTTTATACACCACAACAAGTCAGTAGTGTTTTGGCTCAGTTGGTAACTGTTGGTAAAGAAAAACTAAAAAGTGTTTACGATCCTACTTGTGGTTCTGGCTCATTACTACTTCGTGTTGCCAAAGAAGTAAAAAGCGTCAGCGCATTTTACGGACAAGAAATGAATCCTACGACGTACAATCTATGTCGAATGAATATGATTATGCACGATGTTCACTACAAACGCTTTGATATCAAAAACGAAGATACTCTGGAACGTCCTCAACATTTTGATCTGCGTTTTGAAGCAATTGTGGCGAATCCGCCTTTCTCTGCAAACTGGAGCGCAAGTCCGCTTTTTATGAATGACGACCGTTTTTCAGCCTACGGAAAACTTGCGCCAAGTAGTAAAGCCGATTTCGCTTTTGTTCAGCATATGGTGCATCAATTGGACGATAACGGAACAATGGCAATTGTTTTGCCACACGGTGTTTTGTTTAGAGGTGGTGCCGAAGGACACATCCGTCAATATTTGATCAAAGAAAAAAACTACCTCGACGCAGTAATTGGATTGCCAGCAAATATTTTTTACGGAACAAGTATTCCAACTTGTATTTTGGTTTTAAAGAAAGACCGTTACCAAGATGCCGAACGTAGCAAGAGTATATTATTTATTGATGCCAGCCAACATTTTGAAAAGGTAAAAACGCAAAATATGCTTAGGCTGGAAGATATTGATAAAATTATAGACACCTACAAAGACCGAAGCAATAATGCCAAATATTCTCATTTAGTTCCTGTTTACGGAGATGCAGATAGCATCGAGGCAAATGATTACAACCTGAATATTCCGCGTTATGTAGATACTTTTGAAGAAGAAGATGCAATTGATCTTGAAGCTGTAACTGCTGAATTGCGAGAATTAGCAACTCAAAGCAAAACGACCGATGCTACAATTGCAAATTTTTGTGCTGAATTAAATATCGCAACACCTTTTTAGATAATTATATATGAAGGAAGAACAAGAAATAATTATTTATAATACCGAAGACGGAAAGGCTTCTGTGGCATTATTTGCTAGAGAAGGTGACATTTGGATGAATCAAATTCAATTAGCAGAACTTTTTGCCACCTCTGTTCCAAATATCAGTATGCACATATCCAACATATTGAAAGAGAAGGAATTAGAATCTATTTCAGTTGTTAAGGATTACTTAACAACTGCCTCTGATGGTAAAAACTATAATGTTACTTTCTATGCTCTTGAAATGATTCTTGCTATAGGTTTTAGAGTTCGAAGTAAAAGAGGAACGCAATTTCGGCAATGGGCAAATCAAAACCTAAAAGAATATATGATTAAAGGGTTTGTAATGGATGATGAACGCCTTAAAAGCCCAAATGGCAGAAACGATCATTTTGATGAGTTGTTGGCACGTATTCGCGACATTAGAGCATCTGAAAAAAGATTCTACCAAAAAGTGCGTGATTTATTTTCTTTAAGTAGTGATTACGACAAAACCGACAAAGCCACACAAATGTTTTTTGCCGAAACACAAAACAAATTATTATATGCCATAACAGGAAATACTGCCGCGGAAATTGTGGTAAATCGTGCAAACCCTAACCAACCCAATATGAATTTAACCAGTTGGAAAGGTGCTCTAGTGAGAAAGCAAGATATTTACACCGCTAAAAATTACTTAATCGATGACGAAATAGATAGTCTGAATCGTTTTGTGGTGGTATTCCTAGAAACTGCTGAATTAAGAGCTAAAAATAGACAAGATATTACGATGAGTTTTTGGAAAACCAATGTGGATCGAATT
>JBBSRP010000034.1:0-17929 GCA_038242935.1 Flavobacteriales bacterium | reverse complement strand
AGCCATCTATTTATATACTATCAACTGCGTTTTTATTGGTATTGCAACTTTTCTTATTATCAAATATTTGAAATATGCGCCAAAAAAGCAGGTAGATGAAAAACAGCAAAAACAAGTGCGTGTCATTATTACAATTCTAATAGTCGCAATGCTTGTCCCTAGCTCCTACCTCGCTTATTCTCTTTACCGCGAACAGCAATTCAAGAAAAACACGGAGTTATTTGTAGAAAATGAATTTACTGCGAAAGGTTACACAGTAATTTACAAGAAAACCGTCTTTGAACCAGGTAAGAAAAAATTGGAATTAGCATGTCTAACCAAGAGATTTTCTGCCAACGAAATTGGCCGTCTTGACAGTATTCTCAATACTAACGAGTATCTAAAAGGCACCGATTTGATAATCCGTCAAGATACAACAGATCGATTTTCAGCACTTCGCGGTGACATCATGAATCAGATAAAAAGTAGTGAAAACGAAATGAGTGAGAAAGATGTGAAGATCGTGCAATTGGAGAAAAAACTTTCACAATTTAATTATGATAATAATAAGTTGCTAAAAGAAGCAAATGCAATATTTCCAGAAATAACTTCATTGTCAATTTCTCATCATGATATGCGCACCACAAAGGACAGTATTCTTAATATCACTGCTGTAATTTATGACTCCAAAGAAGTTATGAAACCTGCCGATCTACAGAAATTCAAAAATTATCTAAATCAGAGACT
Source organism: Flavobacteriales bacterium (assembly GCA_038242935.1). GTDB lineage: Bacteria > Bacteroidota > Bacteroidia > Flavobacteriales > Flavobacteriaceae > Flavobacterium. The sequence continues at coordinate 17,203 of JBBSRP010000034.1, read as the reverse complement.
TTCTGTCAAAAATGTTGAAATCTACAAAAAGCAGTAAACGCAAATCATAATAACTGGGATGTAATTTTTAAAATTTTAATCCGATTTCTTTAAGCGATGGCAGATATGAGTCGAAATACCGACGCAACAAAATCCAATAATTAGCAAGATTTATAAGCTCTCGTATCCCGAAAAAAAAAATTTTTCAGTACTTTTGCCAGCATCTTAAAAATCTAATTTTCTGCTGTATTTTCAATTGTTTTTTTTACAAAAGATAAAATAGCACCAACAGCAATTCTTTTTTAAAATGGAGATTTTTTAGATATAAAGCGAGTACACAGCTTCCTCAGCTGCTAATCATGCCCTAAAAACAAATATGAAAGTATTAAGCCTTTTTGATTTTTCCCAAAAAATTAATTACCGAAACGAAATTCTTGCAGGATTGACAGTTGCAATGACGATGATTCCAGAATCTTTGTCGTTTGCGATTTTGGCTGGATTTCCGCCACTTATGGGGCTTTACGCGGCCTTTATTGCAGGATTAATTACAGCGATTTTCGGTGGTAGGCCAGGAATGGTTTCTGGTGGTGCGGGCGCAACTGTTGTAGTTTTAATTGCATTGATGCGATCCAACGGACTCGAATATGTCTTTGCAGCTGTCGCTCTCGCGGGTGTGATTCAGATTCTGATTGGACTTTTTAAATTTAGCAAATTCATCAGACTTGTCCCGCAACCCGTAATGTACGGTTTTGTAAATGGTCTTGCCGTTATTATTTTCATGGCGCAATTGGATCAGTTTAAAAGTATAGTAAACGGCGAAGTATCGTGGCTTCAGGGCGACCCGTTACTTATTATGGCGGGACTCGTCGCATTAACAATAGGAATCGTAGTCTTATTTCCTAAGATTACTAAAAAGATTCCCGCTTCACTTGTCGCAATTATCGTCGTGTTTATCCTTGTAATTCTTTTTCAAATAGACACCAAAACTGTTCGGGATATCGCGTCAATCGAAGGTGGTTTCCCTCCATTTCATATTCCAAATATTTCATTTACGCTGGAAGCTTTGCAGATTATACTTCCGTACTCTCTAATATTTGCGGCAGTAGGATTGACAGAAGGTCTGTTAACTCTGAATTTAGTAGACGAAATGACTGGCACACGCGGAAACGGAAATCGCGAATGTATTGCCCAAGGAGGTTCAAATATTGCCAATGGATTCTTCTTTGGGATGGGTGGTTGCCCGATGATTGCACAGACGCTTGTCAATCTTTCGGCAGGCTCTAGAGCACGACTTTCTGGAATTATAGCTGCTTTAACGATCTTACTAATCATACTTTTTGGAGCGCCAATTATTGGACGATTACCGATGGCAGCCCTCGTTGGCGTTATGATTATGGTCGCCCTTGGCACGTTTGAGTGGGCAAGTTTCCGCATTATTAATAAAATGCCTAGACACGATATTTTTATCGGTATTCTAGTCGCGGTAATCACAGTGCTCTTGCATAACCTTGCACTTGCTGTCTTAATTGGTGTGATTATTTCTGCCTTAGTTTTTGCTTGGGAAAGTGCAAAAAGGATTCGCGCAAAAACTCATATTGATGCTGGCGGAGTGAAACATTACGAAATTTACGGCCCACTTTTCTTCGGATCGGTGATGGCTTTTTCGGAGAAATTTACAATTGAAAATGATCCAAATCACATCATTATTAACTTCAAAGACTCCCGTATCACTGATATGTCTGCCATCGAAGCTGTCAATACTATTACCCGAAAATACAAAGAAGTAGGCAAAACCGTGCGCCTGCAACATCTTAGTATAGATTGCATAAAATTGCTGGACAATGCCGAGGCGGTCATCGATGTCAATATTGTTAAAGATCCTGAGTATTTGGTAGCAATCGAGAAAATCAAATAAGATTTGAGGAAATGTAAAAAGTAAAATGACCTAAATAATCGAAAATAAGATTCATTTTAATAATACGAATTGAGAATTAAAAATAAGAAATAACTATATCGATACAATTGAGTTACAAGTAATCCTAAACATTCAGAGATATTAGAACTACAATCTGGTGTTACTTATCTTGCTCTCAACGATTCCTATCCATTTGTCAATATGACTTGTATAAAGTTTTCTGTAATCCTGTGTTTTTAATTGATATAGCACTTCCAAAAGTGCATCTTGAATGTATTGATCTTCTTTTCCGTAGTTCCAGATTGGCGGCAAGCAGATGTCAAATAGGTCAATGAAGCTGGAAGTGGGAAGGAATATTCTAATCTCTTTATCGGTATCTCGCAGCAATGAAGGCATTTTGTGGTACAGCATAAAATACAGTAAATCAGACAGCGAATTGAGGCTAATTACTGCTGTGCCGGGATCATTAATACCGGGACTGAGCGCTTTTAACGCGATTTCTGACAATTGACGGAAACCATAATCGGGATTGTAATCAATTGGTTGACCCGCAAAGAAATCGACCGCATCACTTATCTCTTCTACCATTTCATTTTGTAGAGGTTTCTCATAATATACTTTTAATACAAGCGAATTTTTAAGCAAAAAGGTACCCGGTTTATTGCAAAAGGAAATATAAAATTTTTCTTGAGAGGCGAGTTCCAGTAAGTCGGTTTTATTAAAACTTTGGAAGTATCCAGAATGTAAAGCCCTGACTTCAAAATGAGGAAGTCCTTCCCACGAGATAGTTTCATGCTCCAATGCAACATATTTCTCTTGCATCGTTTCCAATGTCTGACTTCGGACTCTATCTACAACAGTTTCGTACTTGACTGTCTGTGTTACATAATCGAGGAAATAAATAAAGAGAAAGATATCAATAACGGTCAATAAAACCAGCAGATAAATACTTAGTGCTGGAACTAAAATTCCACTTTCGATATCTCGAATGGTACTCAGTAAAAACAGCGCATAAACAATTGTACCAATATAGAAACCTAAAATAATCTGCTGAAAACGGTTTTCAATCATACTGTTGAGAACTCGGTTGCTCATTTGCGAAGCAGCTTGATTAAGCACAATCATTACCATCGAGAAACTGAACACGGTAAGTGAAATAATTGCTCCTGCAACTGTCGATACAATTGATCTTGCCGTACTAGCATCTTTTAAACTAAGCCAACTCAAACCTGCCTTAAAGTCTTTTCCAGTTTCCGAAAAATCAAACGTTATCATTACCCAAGAAAGCAGCAGAAATCCTACTGCAATTATTGCCGGATAGAACGCTATGCTCTCAATAATCTTGTTATAGTAAATTCTGATAAATTTTCTAAACTTCATTCTTCAATAGTATTTTTATGGTTTTGGCTAAAGGTTCAAAGGAATTCAACTCGTCTTGCTCAAAAAGTTGATTTAACGAGGGTTCTTTCCGCGAAAGCGTAATTCTTATTTACATAATAATATTTGTAAAGATTTTACTGCTGACGCGCATCTTTGATATTTAGAATATTGATAGGCAACGGCTCCTGTCTGTCATAAAGTTTGAACTCCTGAATGTCGGCAGGTAACGAGAAACCATCTTTCACGAGAACTTCTTTGACTTTGCTGATTACTTCGCTCTTAATTTCGAGGACACCACGCTTATAATCCAAGGTATCTGTCCAGAAATAGACTCTCAAATTCACGGTGCTTGTGGCTAATTCCTCAACGACGGCAAAAGCTTCTGTATTTTTCTTTAGATCTTCTATAGGTTTGATGGTGCGTATTATTGTTGCAATCGCTGTGTTTATATCATCTTCATAGGCAATACCGACAACGAAATCGAGTCTAATTTTGCCGTCACGAGTAAAGTTTGTAAGAGGCTCTTTGATGACAATCGAGTTGGGAATAAAAACATCTTTCTCGTCAAAAGTCTTGATATGAGTGGTTCGGAAATTGAGTGCGACGACGTGACCGCTATATTCGCGCAGCATAATTGTATCGTTGAGACTGAAAGGACGGTTGAACGCCAAAATCATACCTGCAAGGAAATTTTCGGCGATATCCTTGAATGCAAAACCAAAAATAAATGCCGAAAGACCAGCGCCAGCAAGCAATCCTTTTGCAATTCCACTCAAACCAATTGCATTCATGGCAATAATAATTCCGATAACAATAACTGTAACTCCGATGGTTTTGCTCAAAAAATTGACAAATAAAGGATCGTGATCTTTATTGATAAATTTTCTTTTTATAAGATTCGAAAAATATTTCGCTATATAATATGATACTATGAGAATTATGAGGGCAACGACAATACGAGGTAGCGCGTGCAACAATTGATTCCAGTAACCGATAAGTGAATTTTCTATTCCTTGTGAGAATCCTACGATTTTGTTATTCATATAATTTGAAGGTATTTATATTATAAAGTAAAATAGAAGTTTTGAAAAAAATTTCAGTTTTAGTTCAAGAATAATTGCCTAAAGTTAGCTTTTTCTCGAAATACATTCTTATTGCAATTCATTAAATTTGTTCCATAAATACCATATAATATGACTTTTTGTGCAACTATTAAGAAATTACTAAATATTATTCCCATAATTTTGTTTTGCAGAATGCTAGTGAGTACCTTCTCTGTGAATTTTAAAAAATTATAGATTCTAAATTTTTCTGTTTATGAAGCAAATTTCATTCTTTCTTACGGCACTAATTTTACTTTCGTGTCAGCACTCTTCAGGCGATTTAAAAATCGTTTTTAAGCTCCCAAAAAGCTTGAAGGAAGTCTCGGGAATTGTATATAGCAAGGAGAATCAGACGATTTATGCGATACAAGACAGAGGGAATTCGAACGAGATTCAGCGGCTCAATATGAACGGTGATCTCACAAAATCTATTGTTATTACAAACGCGACAAATATAGATTGGGAAGATATTACTCAGGACACTCAGGGCAATCTATATATAGGAGATTTTGGGAATAACAATAATGACAGGCAGGATTTGTGCATTTATAAGGTTGCAAAAAATCAGCTTTCGCTAAAAGAAGCTATCAGCGAGTATAAAATTGAATTCTCGTACCCACAACAATCCGATTTTCCGCCCAAAAAGACGAATCGTATTTATGATGTTGAAGGATTTTTAGAACTAAAAGGCGCATTTTATCTCTTTACAAAAAACAGAAGTAAACACTTTGATGGCAGTTGCATGATATATAAAGTAGAAAATAAAACTGGCAAGCAAGAGGCAAAACTTATGGGCAGTTTTACAACTTGCAACAACTACAAATATTGCGCGATAACGTCGGCTGCAATCAGTCCTGACGGTCAAAAAGTCGTGGTTCTAGCTCACGACAAGATTATTCTTTTTGAAGATTGGAATAATACTGATCTGTTATCTGCAACTAGAACGACCATTAATCTCAATCATATTTCGCAGAAAGAAGCTGTGACATTTATGGACGATTCGACATTACTTATCGCAGACGAACGAAACAAAAAAGAAGGTGGCGCTGTCTACAAATTCCAACTTAAAAACTAAAGTTCAGACCGAAGGAAACTCTTGCCATTTCGTGTGGTGCCTTGAATAAAGTGATTCTAGCAGTAAACATTTTCACAGCATTAATCCATAATCCACCGCCAAAGTCGTGCTGCCAACGTTCAGAATCGGCACCATCAATCCAAACTCTGCCGTAATCAAATCCTCCAAGTATTCCGTAAGACATTGGCACGATACTTTGTCTTATTGTGCCGATCGTCAACCTAATATCGGTGCTTTGCGCAAAATAACTGTCTCCTAAGAACCGCTCATTTCTAAAACCACGTAAATCTGTATCGCCACCAATTACCGCTCCTTGGTAGAACAAATAATTTGAGTTGAAAATTTTCTTGTACTTAAAATTAGTTCCTAAAACAATCTTCCCTTCTGAATCTACCTTGTGGAAAAGTGCCAAACTTGTCTCAACAGATGGAAAATTTAGCTGCGTATCATTAAGATTCGTTGTCCAAGTTCCGCCCAGATTAAAATCTATTCCCAGTGATGGAAGTGATTCAAAATCAAGATTTTTAAATTTATATTTTACAGTAGTCGAGAAAAAGTACTGATTCTTAAATACATCAGCATTTATAATGTTAGGAATATTTATAAATCTATCTGTCGTTTTTTCTACCTCATATTGCTCAAATAATGGAGCAATTGAGAGCTCACTTCCACTTCGTCCAACTTTCTTGAAAGCTACACCAGCTTTAAGTTTTTGAATACGCACGCGGTTGTAATTCATTCCAAATTCCTCATCGTGGTTTTGAGTATTATTGCCGTAACCGAAGTAATTCATTGTGAAATTTGGCGTAGTAAATAAAGCTCCAACATCCAATCCCCATTTGCCGAAAAGTTCTGGAAATGATCCTTTATAGCTTAGCTCCACTCCTTGCGTTCCGAAGAAATAATCGCCTTTAAGAGTATGTTTTTGAGTGTATGGATTCTGTTTGAAATTATTTACAGTATAATTTAGATTGAAGCCCACTTTGACATTATCATCTGGATTGTAGCCAATTGTTGGAAGTCCAGTAAAGAAATTATAGTATGGTTTTTTGTACGAATATAAATTGGTATCATAATCATCGACGAGATTTACTCCAGTTTTATTGTCAACATCTACAGTGTTTCCCGTGGATTTAAAATCAAATATTTTCAACTTACGTCCATTTTCTACCAAATAAGAATCGTGATTTTGACCACCGATCAATTTGATTTTAATCGAAGATTTGGCGGTGCCTTTTACTTCAAAAGCATCGTCATCTTCCAATCCGTAAATCCATAGATGTTTAGTATTGCCACTCAAAAATTCTTTTTTGTAGAGAAATTTATCGCCGCTATTTTTAATTCGGAATACTTCAACCTCAACAATTCCTTCTTCTTTACGGTTAATTACAAACTTATCTTTCTTATTTGTGCCAACGACAATCGAAGTTTCTTGCAACACACCATAATACTCAGCGGCATATTTCTGCAAATCGTTTCGTCGTATTTTTAGATATTCTTTGATATTATTCAAAGTTTTATCTTTCACTTCTTGCGGAAGATTATCAAATGCAGATTCAATATTCTCGTCACTTAGATGCGTCTGAATATATTTGGCGGAAGCCAACCAATCATTTTTTGTGGAAGTTTTTAGTAATGCGATATCAAGAGGGTAAGGCTCCCGGTTGAACCATTTGACATTTCTAATTTTCTTCGAATACGTTTGCATGTGACGCAAGTCTGGAATATTCATAATAAACCATATTGCAGCTCCATCATATTTCGAAAATGCCTGATCTCTATCGCGCGGAATTGCTTTGTATACAACTGAATCGCCTTGCTGATATTCGCCCCAGCGCCATTGATCGTCGTGCCTGTCCCAATCGCCAATCAGCATATCAAATAAGCGAGCGCGGATATAAGATTGCTCGTCCACGCTGGATTTTTCGTTTTTATGAAGATTCTTCAATAAATCTGAGGTACTGATGATATCTGAAGCATTGCCATAAGTTTTTAAACCTATCTGATTATCGGCAGCGCGCTCTTCTATCATATACAATTCATCTCCATAATCTTCATTGTAGTTTGCTAATGCTTTTTGCTTTGGAACATAAAAAAGTTCTGGATTTGAATGCGAAATTCCAACAAATTCGGCAAGATTCCCGACAGCAAACGGAGTATAAGGATGAGATGATGTATAAAAATCTAAGAGAAAATCTTCGGCATACGTGTTTTCAAAATCTCGAGCGATTGACTGATCTTTAAAAGCAACAGATTGTAAAAATTGAGTTGCACTTTTCTTTAATGCTCGCATCACATATTCTTTTCCATCAGAATCTTCTAATCTCAAGGATTTTGATTGATGCCCACCTCCTGCTCTCGTTGGTTTCAAACCTCCAAAAAGAGTATCCAACGAAACTGTATTTGCAATAATTTCCTTGCTGTAATATTCTCTATAATGTGTGCCGAAAAGTAGATTATAGAAACCTGATTTTTTGGTAAGTCTCTCAGAATAGATACTGCTTCTAACGGTTGCGGGAAAATTATCTTTCAAATCTTTTGTGTCAAATTCTTTTGATGGAGTAAGAATAGTATGACTGAACAACAATTTCTCATTAATATTCTCTTTCCCATAATAATTGATATGTGCTTTTCCATTTTTATAAATTTCCAGAACAGCATAGCCATTATCACCATAAGAAAAGTCGTTGTCTCCTACAGCTTTTGCAGCCTGCGATTTTGAACCAGATCCGCTGATAATCTGTTTTACATTATTTTTTTCTAAATATTGTAAGTTGTGATCGTGTCCAGAAACAACAATCACATTTTTTTGATCCGCAATCAACGTCTGAATCCGATTCGAATAATTTCGATATATTTTGTTCTGAAGATCCTGCGGACTAGCGCCAGAAGTCAACCGTAAAATATTGATAAGCGAACCAATTACAGGCAATGGAATTTGCTGTTCTAATGGAAACAATTGCTTTTCGACCGAAAACTGACCTCCGTGTGTGCCGTTTGTCATCAAAGGATGATGAATTGCAATAATTACCGTTTTCTCCTGATTCTTTTTGAGTAAACTCTCAAGCTCATCAAAAAAATCTTCTCTCGTTTTTATCTCACAATCTTTATTAATCGTTGGATGCTTATCCCAATTTTCTAGAAACCACTCACTATCAATTGTAATCAAGCTTACGCCTTTGTCAAGTTTTAAAAGTTCGATAGCACAGCTTTTTCTGGGCAGAAATGATTTTTTATCTTTAAGGTAATCAGTTACAAAATCAGCTTGTTTTTCTAACCCTTTTATGCCGCTATACCAATCGTGATTTCCAGGAATAAAAATTGTTTTGCCTTTAAAATCATCTGCAATTTTAAGCTGATTAAGGAGTTTTAATTTTGGCAGAGAATCCTGAGTTTCTGAGAAACCGACAGGATAAATATTATCTCCTAAGAAAAGAAGTGTAGAGGCTTTTGAAGCCTTATTAAGTCGCTCCCGAAGCAGCGAAAGTACTTTCTGCGAATGAGGTTCGTCTGCATTTCCAGCATCGCCTACGAGATAAAAAGTATGTATAATGTTTGATGTGTCAGCGATCTTTGCAACATCATAATCCTTAACGTTTCTGCCATATTGAGGTGCATGAGTTGCACAAGAAATAAAAAGCGCCGAAGCAATGACGTAAAATAATTTTGGTATAATTTTATAAGTAAAATGCATCTCTAAAAACAATTTCATATTTTAGTAAAATATATCAAATTATGAATCTCATATCAAAATCTGAAGATTATATTTCTCGTTTACTCAAAGATAATCTATCTCCGTTATATTCCTATCATAATATTGAGCACACGAAGGATGTCGTGAACGCTGCAAAGACTATTGCCGATCATCAGAAACTTAATGATGATGAAACAGAAAAACTCTTAGTAGCCGCTTGGTTTCACGATTCTGGATACATCAAAGGTCGTGAAAATCATGAAAATCTAAGTATGAAAATTGCAGCAGATTTTCTTCGGGAGGAAAACAAATCAGAAAATTATATTAGCGAAGTTTCTGGTATTATTGCCGCGACAGAAAAGACATATATCCCACAAACCTTGTTGCAGAAGATCATTAAGGATGCCGATTTTATAAATTTGGCAAGGAAAGACTATTTTGTAAATTGCGAAAAACTGAGAAATGAATGGGAACAAACTGAGCAAAATGTCTTTTCTGATTACGAATGGAATAAGGAGAATCTGAATTTCTTAGATACGATACACGAATTTTACACCGATTACGGCAAGACTTTCTTGGCTCCTATTAAGCAGGAAAACATTAAAAAGCTTCGTGAATATCTCAAAAATATGGATGATAAAAAAGTAGACGATACTGAAATAATTCCTAAAAAGAAGAAAAAAAATAAGTCGAAAATAGAAAAATCTGAGCGTTCGACAGATACCGTTTTTCGAGTTACACTTGCAAATCATACACGCTTAAGCGGAATTGCAGATAGCAAAGCTAATATTCTACTTTCGGTAAATGCGATTATTATTTCGATTGCACTATCTACGATAATCCCAAAATTAGATAGTCCGAAAAATGCACATTTGGTGATTCCGACAATGGTAATGTTGCTGTCAAGCGTGATCACAATTATTTTTGCGATTTTGTCTACAAGACCAAAAGTTACCAAAGGTCTATTTTCCAGAGCGGATATAGAAGAGAAAAAAGTCAATCTACTATTCTTTGGTAATTTCTACAAAATGCCAATCGAAGAATTTGAATGGGCGATGAAAGAAATGCTTAAAGACAAGGATTATACCTACTCAACGATGATCAAAGATTTGTATTATCTGGGAATTGTCTTGGAGAAAAAGTATAGGCTTCTGCGCATTACCTACAACTTCTTTATGTTTGGAATAATAATTTCTGTCCTGTTCTTTATTTGGGCGTTTGCAAGTAATACTTTCTAAGAAAACTCATCCCATAACTGCTCATAATCAATTTTCTGAATCGGTTGCTGCACGTCATTTTTGATTTTTATGCGAAGTGCTTTCAGTCCTGAAACTCCTTGGGTTTCTTCGATTTCAAATTTCTCAAGCGTGGGTTCTAATATATTTTTAAATTGTAAATACTTAATATAATTGAGATATTCCTTCTCCTCTTTTTTATTCGAATAAACAATTGTAATTTTTTCTTTTTCCACAATTCGCTCCGCCGAACCTTTAATTGTTGCTTTGTCAATTCGCTTCTTGAGCATTTCATATTGTACATTAAAGCTACTATCAATATCAAAACGCTTTTCGTCCATTCTGAAGCGAATTGTAATTGGAGTACTAAAAGCAAGGATCAAAGATGTTACATCAAGTTCATACGGCAACGAAGCTTTTAGGTAATGATGTTCAAGTTCCATTTCGCACAAAGTCTGAAGTTGCCACAAACGCAAATTGTAGAGATACAAGATATCAAAACGTAAATTTGGTGCAATCGACGCTCCGATATAGATCGTATGTTCGACTCCATCAGTTTTGAATCGCTCGTAATAATGTGGGAAAATCTGCTGCGCTTCAAGTTGTTTCTTATCTAAAATATTACTTAATTTTTTATTGATAATGGACATTGCATTATCAAATTTCTTGCGCTCGTGGTAATAAATTCCAGATTGAGGCTCTAGATTAGCAAAATAATCCTGAACTAAATCCTTGTCAAAGTTATTTTCGGAATTTCGCAGAAGCGGATGAATCTCAGATTCTATAAACGACTGGATTTCCTGCTCTGTATTTGTCTGCAACGGAAATTCCAGTTCAGAAATATACGACTGAAGTTGAAACTTAAGTTGCTCTAAAACTGGAAGTTTAAAATCATCGTTTTGCGAATTGAAGATATTTATCAAAAAGTTTAACTGCGTTTTCAAATCCTGTAGAATTGTATCATTTCTATGAATTGAAGAACTTTTTACATCAATTTGACCATATAAAGGATATACATCTTTGAAAACTATTTCTTTGAAAATATAATCTTTCGTCTGATTAAAAGTTTGATAGTATTTCTCCGACTCTTGTCGAAATTTCCAATAAACACTTGGATGTATTGTAGTATATTCTCTCTGAATTATCGCTTCAATTTGATTTTGCTTATCTGCCGAGTAACGTTCCAAAGTATCTACGAGATACGGCATTACCAAATCCAATTTATGGGCGTTAATGCTATTAAGTGCTCGTGCATCAGAAGACATCAGCTCTACAATACCAAGGATTTTGCCATCTTTGGCAACAGGCGCAAAAACACAACTTCGTATATTTTGCGCTAATAAATGCTCTGCCAATTTTGCTGATTTTTCATCTGTTGCAAAGCCTTCAACATTCGAAATAACAAATGATTGGTGTTTCTCCAATAAACTTTTGAATGCACAGCCTAACAAACCATCAGTACAATCTGCTTTTTCGTCAGCGCTCAAAATAAAACTCTTAATAGTGTTTCCGTAATGGGCGGGTCGTACAAAGAACTTTTCGTCTTCATTATATAATAGAAAACCTATTTGAAGATTTGGAATTAGAAAAAGAGATTTAAAAATCGTTTCAATGTCTGTGTTGGAAGGTGATCTGCCAATTTCTGTTCGTATCAAATTCGTTTTCAGATTCGAAATTGCATTTTCTGTCGTAGCGTCAAACAAGTTTACAATTGCAAAACCCTTTAGAATCCAGCTATTCAGTGGAAACTTCTCTTTCCAAACATTTATATTATCAAAGTTATCAATCAGAATATCAATATCATCTTGACTGAGTTTGACAGCTTTGTCTGTTGGAATAATCTCCAAGAAATCACCATTGTACAAAATTCGATAATGTTTCATAACTCCATCTTTTCGAGGAATATCATAAAAAAAAGGACGGTTAAAATCTATATTTTGTTTGTAGTAAGACTGCAAAATCAGACAACAATTATTAATATAGAATTCATCCTCAGTAAAATCCCGAATATTCATATCAAAATCAACTCCCGCAGCATTCAGAATATTGAGAAATCTTTTCGAATAATTAAAAGTGAAATTCTGGAAGGGAATTGTCACCGCTTTTATTTCGTTGTTTGACAAGGCAGTAGGAAATAAATCTGATAAAAGATATCGGATAAGCTCTTTGTTTTCTTCTACAATTTTATAATTGCCCACTCCTGTTTTTAGCTCAGAAACCTTTTCAACTTCCTCCAACAAACCTTTTGCATATTTTGCACGATACGCAATCTTCGATAAGGTTAACGCTTCAAGTTGCTCGATAAGCTTATGGAAAGAGAGAATGGTTTGGAAAGGACTTTCTTCAAAAAATTGAGGATTCATAAAGACGGAGTTTGCAACAAATTTACTAATAATCCTCCATTTTTGTTATTGAAAGTGCAGCAAATACGCGTCAACTTCTTTTGAAACCATAAAGTTAAAATGATTTTTTAAACTGCGCTAATCGTATAAGTGTCGCGTTTAAAATAGTTACTTTTGCACAAATTCTGAAAAATGATTATTAAAACAAAAGCACATTGGTTCATTATGCTCTTTGAATGGAAAGGTTCGGTTTTGCCGCAACTACTTCCACGACTGAGTCTTTTATTTGTATTTGCTGCTTCTGTTGTTTATTTCCAAGATTTCTTTAGATTTTACAACCTTTCAATAGATCCCGCAATTTTCACTTTGTTTGGCGTCGCTCTTGCCATTTTCTTGGGATTCAGAAATAATGCGAGCTACGAAAGATGGTGGGAAGGTCGAAATTTATGGGGAGCACTTTTAAATGACACTCGATCTATTGCGCGACAATCTTACAGTTTAATTGATTCTGAAGGTTATAAAGAGCAACGGACAAACCTTATCAATACTCTGATAGCGACTGTGCATTCACTTCGTCATCAATTGCGATTCACAAATTCTGAAAAGGATTTAAATCGACTGTTGAATAATGAAGCTGTGGCTAAAGTAAAAAACGCCCAATTTCAGCCAATAATGCTTTTGCAAATGATCGCCGAGCAAATAAAAGAGGCTAAGAAAGAACAGCGAATTACTGCAATTGAACAATTAGCATTTGAAGAAAACTTCAATAAAATTTCTGATATTATCGGTGGTTGTGAGCGTATCGCAAGTACACCAATTCCATACACCTACAGCGTTTTACTACATCGCACCGTTTATCTTTACTGCTTTCTACTACCTTTCGGATTTGTGCAATCTTTGGGTTGGATGACACCTTTTGCTATCGTCTTTATCGCCTACACTTTCGTCGCTCTTGAAGCTATTGCTGATGAACTTGAAGATCCTTTTGGGCTGCAGCCAAATGATTTAGCGCTTGATGCAATGTCGCAAACGATTGAGAATACTTTGTTGGAAATTGATAATCGACCTGCTTATCACAACGAGAAAATTACGGATTACTATATTACTTAGAATTCGGAATTATAAATTAATCTGTTTTTAATCGATCACCCAAAGCACGTTTGTATGTAATTCCAATCGGAATAGTTTCTTCGCCAATGAGAATTTGATTTTTGTCGATTTCCTTAATTTTGTCGATTGCAACTATATACGATTTATGAACTCGCATAAAATTATTAGAATTCAAAAGACTTTCTAATTCTACGGTTGTAATCGAAGCGACATAAATTCTTTTGAAGCAGAAAATCTTGACGTAATTTCCATAACTCTGAGCAAATAAAACATCCTCAAAATCTATTTCTACAAAGGTTCCATCGACTTTTACAGAGAAACTACTATCTTCTTTTTCTTCTGTTCTTTTCTCCTGCTTTTCTGAAGCTAAAAATCGTTCAATAGATTTTAGAAATCTTGGCAGGTAAATTGGCTTTAGTAAATAGTCAAAAACTCCATAATCATAGCTTTTAAGAGCGAATTCTGAATATGCGGTTGTGAGAATTGTAGTCGGCGGATTTGCTAGTGTTGACAGTAATTCTAAACCCGTAATTTCGGGCATATCAATATCCAAGAACATCAAATCTACACAATTTGAGCGCAGATAATTGAGCGCTTCGATTCCGTTGTAGCATTGATATACTACTTCTAGTTGTGGGGTTTGCTTGATATAATTGAGAAGTACATAGTGAGCAGCTGGTTCATCATCGACTATCAGACATTTTTTTATTGGCATATTTACAAATCTATTGTCAAAGTTACCATATAAATTTCTTCTGTCTCAGCAACCGTCAACTTATGCCTATTTGGATATAAGATTTCCAAGCGATCTTCGGTGTTTTTCAGCCCAATTTTATTCGAACTTATTTCCTTTTTCTTGGCTGGAACTGAATTTTCGACGATCATTTTTAGTTTGGAATTTTCAACTTCAATCGAAATAGTTACAAAGCACTTTTCGACAGTTGCTGTTCCGTGTTTAAAGGCATTTTCTATAAAAGTAATCAGCAACATTGGCGAAATTTTATAAACATCTTCTCGGTCACATTTATAGTCCAAATTAATATCGCATCGATATCCAACTCGTTCTTTTTCTAACCCAATATAACTAGATATAAACTGAATTTCATCTTCCAACGAAACGAATTCTCGTTCGCCGTGCTCTACCTGATAACGCATCAATTGAGAAACCTGCATAATCATATCCGAAGTTCTTTCTGGATGCTGCAGCGAAATTCCGTACAGAGTATTCATCGTATTGAATAAAAAGTGCGGATTAAATTGATTTTTCAATGCTTTCAACTCAATTTCATTCGATAATAAAACCTTGTTTGTTTTATTCTTCAATTCCCGATAATGTTCAAGAATTTGAATTGTTCCCAAAATACAAACCAATGTTCCTGCGAGTGTTGCAAACTGAAATTGATAAGTTTTTTGATGGGCAGATTTATAAAGAAAGCAATTTTTATAAATAAATCCTGTCGTTGCTTCGTAAAGGAAAAGCGTGAATAAGAGAATCAAAACAATTGTGAGAAGTATGTACAGTGCAGGTTTATGTTTTTTTAATAGTATAGGCAAAAGAAAAAATCTGTTCAACATCGCATGTGCGTACAAAACAAAGAAATATAGAAGTCCATTGCTGAAACCTTTCCAACTCTGGATAAAAACCCAATCATTAAGAGTAAAAAGTACAAACGAAAACACGATGATCAGCAATTCCTGACCCCATCTATTTTCTAGCGCAAATTTATATTTAATGTTCATACAACTTCTTACTTAAGACTTCAAAGTAACGATTATTGTTGAAAATTCAGCCAATAAATATGACCAATTGATTTGGTCATTTACTACTTCCATTGGTCATTTAAATCCCATTTTTTGTACAGTCGGAGGCTAAGTTTGCGTCACAAACAACGATTATAATGAGATTTATATCAAAAAAACTTTCTTTACTTTCACTCTTACTGCTTCCGATTTTGGGTTTTTCTCAGATATTGACGCTCCAGAAAGCAGTAGAAATTGGCAGGGAAAATTACGGAATCATTAAAGCAAAGACGGCTTACGCCAAAAGTTCTGAACTTTCGGTACAGCAATCAAGACTTCAAGCGTTACCCGACTTTACAATTGCCGCACAAAATAATTACGGAACCGTAAATGGTCAAAACGGGCCTCTTTTTGGTTTCGGTGGACTTGCTGCAACTTCTTCAGGGCCGATTTTGGAATCACAGAATTGGAATGCTGCTTTCGGAGGACTTTATCTAGCAAATATGAATTGGGATGTTTACGCTTTTGGTCGATCGCGTCAACGCAAAAATTTGGCGAAAGCACATTCACAGAAAGCATTATTGGATCTCGAACAAGAAAAATTTCAACATAGTATTAAGATTGCAGCCGCTTACCTGAATCTTTTGGCGGCCGAAAGAGTCGAAATCTCACAACTTAAAAATCTTGAACGTGCCGAAATCTTTCACCGACTAGCTTCGGTAAGAGTGAAAAACGGACTTCTGGCTGGCGTAGATTCTACAGTGGCTTTCGCCGAAGTGTCTCGTGCTCGAATTATGCTGAATCAGATAAAAGAAAATAGGAGAAAGCAAAGTAATCAACTTCAGGCACTGATGGGAAGTGAAAGCAATAATTTTTCGCTTGATACTGCCTTTGTAAGTAGTATTCCGAAGTTTGCCGTTGCGCAAGATATAGCTTCAGAAGTGGTACATCCGCAGGCAGCCTTTATGGAAAGCAGAGTAAATTTGGCGAAAGCCGAAACAAAATTATTCAGAACGGAAAGATTCCCAACTCTTAGCCTTTTCGGAATATATCAAGGACGCGCATCTGGATTCAACGATGATTATGGTGCTGACCAAACTTCTTTTACAGAAAACTACTTTGACGGAATTAATCCCAGTCGCGAAAATTATTTGTTGGGAGTTGGTTTAAAATGGAATCTCTCCGATTTCTTCCGAAATGACAAAAAAGCTTCGGCTCAAAAAGTCATTTCAGATGGAGTTAATGAAGAGTATAAACAGTTGGTTTTGGAATTAAATACCCAACAAAATACAGCGAATTCGACTATGGAATTTGCCTTGGAAAATTATGCCGAAGCACCGCGACAAGTGGAAGCGGCGGCTCAAGCATACCTCCAAAAAAGCACTCTCTACAAAAATGGACTTACTACGCTAACCGAAGTTACACAAGCATTATACGCACTAAACCGCGCCGAAACTGATCGCGATATTATCTACACAAATGTGTGGCAAGCTTTGCTGATGAAGGCCGCTGCGACTGGAGATATCAATCTATTTATGAACGAATTTTAACCCAACAATACTATGAATATGATTCGATTTGCACTTCGGAAACCAATTTCGATTATGGTGCTTGTTGCAGGACTTCTCTT
>JBBSRP010000033.1:0-18075 GCA_038242935.1 Flavobacteriales bacterium | reverse complement strand
GAATTAGTGGAACCTGCTTGCTTTTCCTTTGTTTAATTGCCATCCTCAATGCTAATGCGCTGCTTTCAGTATTCATATTATCGGCAACGTAGTGTCCGATAATCTTCTTAGAATATGCATCGGTAATGATGCTTAAATAACAAGGGTTTTCTCTTCTGCTATGTATGTTATATCAGAGACCCATACTTGATCAGGTCTGTTTATTTCTAAACCAAGGACTTGATTTTTATGTTTTCTGAAGTGATGATGAGAGTTAGTTGTGATGTGATAGCTGCGTTTAGGCTGGATTAGTAAGTGATTAGCCCTTAATATATTATATAACTTATCCCTGCCTATTTTTAATGGTTTCAATTGATCCTTTAAAAGATGGTACGATTTCTTTGCACCAAGTCTGGGCATAGATTTCCTAATATATAGAACCATCGATACAACTTCAATTGCTTTAGACTCTTTTACGGACTTTCTTTTAATATTTCGATAATAAACCTGTCTGTCTACCCCGAACAAATTACAGGCGAACACTACTGTTTGGTGTTCTTGCTCTTTAAAATTGTCGATTGTTCGGGTGAGGAGTTTTTTCGTATATCAATTTTATATTCTTTCTCAGCGAGATCAATCATCATATCGAAAATGATTGCTTTTTTATCTGCAACAAAAGCTTGGTGTTCCAAAAGCGACTTCTGCTTCTCCAGTAGTTTAACTTTGGCTTCAAGCTCCATTACCTTCTGTTCTGGTGACTTTGTCATAGTAGTTGGTATTTGATTCTCCCAATCAAAGTTACCGAATTTTCGCAACCAATTAAGAACCGTACTATGACTTTGTATCCCATATTCTTTGGTTACTTCAGAAATAGACCGAGATCCTTTCTCTATTTCTTGAACAATTTGTAATTTAAAAGACATAGTGTAGTCTTTCTGTGTGCGCTTGATGTAGCGGTTTCCCTGATCTTCTTTCATAATGATACATTTTGTGTATCGCTATTTCAGGACGGGACAAAATGTACAATAAAAAAAGCCATTCATTTCTGAATGGCTTTTTTAACTTGGTAGCGGGAACAGGACTCGAACCTGTGACCTTCGGGTTATGAGCCCGACGAGCTGCCTACTGCTCTATCCCGCGTTGTTTCGAGTGCAAATCTACAACCTTTATTGAGTAAATCAATGTTAAAACGAAAAAACTTTTGTTAAATATTTTTAAGCCCTGATTTTTAGAACTTTATAACTTGAAAAAATGTCACGTTTTGCGCAAAGGATGGGAGTGGCATCCTTTGCTGCCATATAAATATTTCGAATTGAGCACATTATTTCTGGCAGCAAAGATACAATGTACAGCCTGACCTGAGCCTGCACTAATGCTTATGTATTTACGTAAACGTTTTGGCGAAGGTTGCGCCCGAAAAAAGTCATTAATAAGTAAACTAATCTTCTGTTGGAAGTGAGTTAATCCAAGCCTTCACTAGTGCCAAACCTTCTTCATCAACAATCGTACGGCCTAATCGTGGCATCCTGATTAATGGATTATTGGTTCCCATTAGATAATACAACGACGATTCAGGAGCGTTTTGAGGTGCCACAATATAACCGTGAGTAACACCAGGGACAGGAATTCCTGCAGCTTGGTAGACTCCAATGTTCGAGAAATCCTGCGATACACTATATGCGAATCTCAAATCCACATAACTTGCACTTCCATCTGAATGGTGGCAATGTGCACAATTAATGTCTAAATAAGATCTAGCGCGCAAATTAATATCCTTACTAGCATCAGTGTAATCAACTACAGAATTTATGCTTGAAGGCAGATTTGACGTAAGAAAACCTCTCTCGACCCACTTTGACAACTGGTTTTGTGATCCATCTGCATAGGTATAAAGATTGTTTAGATTCTGCGGTTTCGTACCTATCGGCAACGGTTGATCTCCAGAATTATGGCAGGTGGCACACTGTGACTGCCCGGGAATTTCGTAATTTATAGATGTCGTTACTCCATTATACATAAAGCTTACTGCGGTTGTGCTACCGTCCATTTGCAAATATGCTTCTGTTTGTTCATCATTCCACACATACTCGGCAAAAGTCCATCCTGTATCTTTTTTGATCATTACTCTAGTTTCTATTATGCGACCGCTGTTTGACGGCAAAACCTCATCATAATAAAAGGTTTTTATTAGAGCAGAGCCGATAGCAAAATTAAGCGACTCATCATCGGCGACATAAGTTGCTTTGTTGTTTTTCGGCATATAAACAAATCGTTTTTTCTTGGCATAATCTGTAAAAAGGGTTGATGTTGGCTCAAATGGCAGAAGTTCGTCTGAGGGATTTTGAAGTTTTATATCACCTTTGAAGAAATTATAATCGCTAAGTTTTGGATAAGGAGCATCACCTATTGACACTGACAACGGTTGTACATCAGTATATGCATCATCAGCAGAGCTGCATGAAGTTATCAAAATTAAAAAGATCAATGCAACAACTGCCACAAAAATTAATCTCAGTAACCTACTATTTTGAATTTGATTAATCATTGTTTTTTATCTAAAATTGGACTCAAATATATTATAAAATTTGAAATTATAAGCTCTTTTTGAATAGAAATCACATAGTTATAAAATAATTTACCATCAGAGAGATCAGCAGCGGGAGCAATAATCTTAAAAAATATGTTCAAAATCCTACAATATTAAATCTGAATTATGTAAATGAATGATAACGATTTTTCTCATCTTTGGGCTTATATCAAATTCCCTAGTATTCAAAATTTATTTGAGGAATTCATCGCAACAATATGACAAAAAAATTACACCCCTACGTGCGCAAAGGTCTTAAGATACTTCTATGGATTATTGGAGGAATTTTTACTTTGTTAATTTTACTTGCCGTACTTATTCAGCTGCCTCCCATCCAGAATTTTGTTAAGGATAAGGCTGTTACGTTCTTGCAGGATAAAATTAAAACTCCTGTTAGACTTGACCACATCTCCATTAGTTTTCCCAAAGAGGTAGTTATTGAAGGTCTATATTTGGAAGATCAAAGCAAGGATACTCTTATCTCTGCAGGTAAAATCGCTGTTGATATTAGTATATTTAAATTGATAAGCAGCGAGATAGAAATTAGCAGCTTTGAACTTAAAGACGCTGTCGCGAAAATTAGCAAAAACAAAGACTCTATTTTTAACTTTGACTATATTGTTGATGCTTTTGCGAGCGATGAACCGAAAGATCCGAATAGCAAAACGATGAAAATCTCTGTAAGCAAAGTAAAACTGGACAATGTAAAGTTCAATTTTGATGATGCTACAAGTAAGAATGATATTGCAGTAAGACTTGTTCATTTTGATACAAAGTTCAACAAATTCGATTTAGATAATATGAAGTTTGATATTCCACATATCAATCTTGACGGACTAAAATTGATGCTAGATCAAGGTGCGGTTGAACGTGTTGCTGAGACTTCTGTTCAGGTTGCAGATACCGTTTCCAAAAGACCTGATTTTGATTTAAAATTAGGAAAAATACGACTTACTAATATTGATATCGGATACGACAATGTAGGGTCAAAATTAAATACTGGAATAAAACTTAAAGAGCTTCTAATTAAGGTTAATAAAATCGACCTCAATAAACAGCTTCTCGACTTTGATGACTTCCAGCTTCATGAACTTAAAGGACAGCTTTTGCTCGGGAAATTTGATCAGAAAATAAAAACTCCTGATGCAGATACCACAGCAATCAAACAAGAAGGATGGACTGTAAAACTCAAAAAAGCGGAGATTACAAAAACCGACTTTAAATTTGACGACGAGAAAAAAGCTACGACAGCAAAAGGAATTGATTATGGCCATTTAGATTTAAAGGACTTTAATTTTAAAGCAAAAAATCTAGGATATAGCAGCGATGAGATAAAAGGCGAAATTGTATCACTGACAGTAAAAGAGAAAAGCGGGCTTACTATTGAAAAGCTTACTACTGAATTTTTCTACGGGCCAAAGAAAGCGTACTTAAAAGATTTATACCTTAAAACTCCCAAAACACTCCTTAAAGACAGAATTGAAGTTGCATACAGTGACATCTCGAAAATTGGTGATGAACTGGGCGAAATGGCGTTAAACGCATCTCTTAATAATAGTCGGATTGCATTTTCTGATATTCTGATTTTCGCACCTCAACTACGCAACACAAATCCATTTGCTAGTAATCCAAACGCTATTTTACTTCTGAATACAGAACTTAAAGGAAAAGTGAACGACTTGTCTTTTCCCTATTTCGAGATTAGCGGCATTGGCTCAACGAGAGTTGCGGCAAGCGGAAGAATTACTGGTCTTCCTGATATGGACAAGGCATTTTTTGACATCAATATAAAAGATCTAAATTCTACGTCAAAAGACATTTATGCGTTTTTGCCCAAAGGCACAATCCCAAATACTATTGAAATCCCTCAGCAAATTGCTTTGAAAGGAAAGTTTAATGGCGCTATCAATAATTTCAAAACTGACATTATTTTAAATTCAAGTTTTGGAAGTGCGAAAGCTAAAGGATATTTTGACCAAAGACAAAAAGATCGTGAGAAGTATGATGTGAAAATTTCACTTCTGAACTTTAATGTAGGAAGGTTGATCAAAAATGATTCATTAGGAAGAATTTCGGTCAATGCAGATGTAAAAGGAACAGGATTAAATCCAAAAACGGCAAATGCCACAATCAAAGGTCTTTTGGCGAAAGCCGAATTTAATGGGTATGCTTACAAGGATTTGAAACTTGATGGAAAAATACGTACAGGATTATTTGACATTACTGCAGGAATGTCTGATCCTAACTTAGATTTTGATCTTGCTGCAAATGGAAGATTTGACGATAAATATCCAGAGGTAAAACTGAAATTAAATCTTGATATTGCCGATTTGCAGAAGCTAAACCTTCACGCCGGACCTATGAAACTACGCGGAGAAGTGGATGCTGATATTACAAATGCCGATCCTGATATGCTTAATGGTACAATTGGTTTGAATAAAATTCAGATTCTGCAAGACAAAGATCCAATTATTCTGGACTCAATAACTATTATTGCTGTGACTACTGTTGACACTACTTCTTTGAGAATTAAATCGCAATTTATAAAAGCTGACTTTAAAGGTAAGTACAAATTATCGCAACTTCCCATAGCGCTACAGAATACCATTTCTCATTATTACGATACAACAGAGCAACCTAAAAAAGAAACTGCAGATCAGCAACTTGCTTTTAATATTTTTATTGATAACGATCCAGTTATTAAGCAATTGATTCCCGCAATAACAGGTCTTGAGCCAATTAATATTAGCGGAAGCTATACAAGTGCAAACGATTCTATTTCTGTAAATGGCAGTATTCCACGGTTAGTTTATGGCAATAACACTATCGCTGGCGGAACAATTCTAGTTGAAACAAAAGACGATGCTCTAGTTTATGCTGTAAATATTGATGAAATCCAAAACGATCAATTCCGTCTTCCTTACACAAGTTTATCGGGAGATGTAAAAGACAATACGGTGACCTATGACCTGCATATGCGCGACAAGAAAAAAGATGATTTATATGTTATTGGTGGAAATATAAAACAAGTTGATGGCACAACAGAAATTCGACTTGATCCAGACCATTTGCTTTTAAATTATGAAGCTTGGGTAGTAAATCCTGAAAACGTGATAAATCTTGGAGCTGATGGAATTAATGCAGATCAGTTTGAGATAAGTCACGAGGGAAATATTTTGAAATTACAATCAGAAGGATCTCAGAAAAATGCTCCTCTCAAGATTGATTTTACAAATTTTGAAATAGCAACCATTTTCAATATCATCAAGAAAGATCAAGAATTGATGAGTGGTAAAATTAATGGTGATGCTGTGATACGTGATCTTACTGGAAAACCAACTTTTACATCAGACATCCAGATTGATAATTTTGCCTTCAAAGAAGAGCCTGTCGGTACAATAAAAGTTCAGGTGGAGAGTAAAGGGCCAGAAGTATTAGCGGCGAATATTGGTATATCTGGAAACGACAATCAAGTGGATTTAACTGGAACTTACGGCATTAAATCTGGTGCTTTCGATCTTGTTTTAGATATGGATAGATTCCAGATGAAGAGCGCTCAAGGTTTTAGTATGGGGAATATTACTGATGGAAGCGGGTATCTTTCTGGAAACTTTAAAATTACTGGAACGGCAGATAAACCATCTGTAATAGGCGACCTAAATTTTAATGATGTAGCGATGCGAGTTACCCAGTTTAACTCTTACTTCAAAAACATTGAAGAGAAAATTGTAGTGAATAATCAGGGAATTATCTTTGATAATTTTACCATTTATGATGAAAAAGACAATGATTTGGCAATAGCCGGAAAAGTTTTGACGACAGATTTTAGGGCTTATAATTTTGATCTTACTGTAAATTCTAAAAACTTTAGAGCGATTAATTCAGAAGCAAAAAACAACGATCTTTTTTATGGTGACTTATTTATCGATATGGATTTAATAGTAAAAGGTTCTGTTGAAAGTCCTGTTATTAGTGGAAACTTAAAAATTAATGAGGATACAAAATTTACCGTTGTACTACCGCAATCAGATCCTGGAATAGCAGATAGAGAAGGAATTGTAGAGTTTGTAGATCAAGAAAACGTGATGTTGCAACAGACAGAAGACATGAAATCTGCAGTGAATAGCAGCGAACTTTTAGGAATGGACGTTGCTGTAAATATTAGTATTGTAAAAGAGGCCGAGCTTTCGCTAATAATAGACAAAGGAAACGGTGACTACTTAAAACTTCAAGGAGAAGCTGAATTAAGTGGAGGTATTGATCCTTCCGGAAAAACCAATTTGACCGGGAAATATGAATTTACCGAAGGTGCTTATGAAATGTCATTCAATCTTATTCGTAGAAAATTTGACATTAAACCGGGTAGTTACTTGATCTGGAATGGTGAACCAACAAGTGCCAATATTGATATTACTGCTATCTATGAAATAGAAACCGCACCGATTGATTTACTAGGTGACCAACTTGGAGCAATGAGCGCAGCGGTACGCAATACATACAAGCAGAAGATTCCGTTTCAGACTTTATTAAAAATGAAAGGCGAATTGTTGAAACCCGAAATTAGTTTTGATATTTTACTACCATCAGGAAACTATAATGTAGCGAGCGATATCGTTACAGCATCTCAAGCTAAGTTGGAGCAATTGCGTCAAGAACCATCAGAATTGAATAAACAAGTGTTTGCATTGTTGCTGCTAAATAGATTTATAGGAGAAAATCCTTTTGCAAGTGAAGCTGGTGGCGCAAGTGCTGAATCATTTGCAAGACAATCTGTGAGTAAAATTTTATCGCAACAGTTAAATGATCTGGCAGGAGATTTAATTAAAGGAGTTCAACTTGATTTCGATTTGGATTCAACTGAAGATTATAGCTCGGGTCAGATGGAGAATAGAACAGATTTGAATGTAAATCTTAGTAAACAATTACTTAATGATCGTCTGACGGTTACTGTAGGAAGTTCTTTTGGTCTTGAAGGTGAAGAGCATAAAAATCAAGAAGCAAATAATATTGCAGGAGATTTATCAGCAGCTTATACCCTTACATCTGACGGAAGATATAAAGTACGCGCTTATCGCAAAAACGAATATCAAATGGCTCTCCAAGGTCAGGTCATAGAAACGGGAGTAGCATTTGTAGTGACTATGGACTATAATAAATTCAGAGAACTTTTCCACAGATCAAAAGAGGAAAAGGAACTGCTGGCTAGAGAAAAAGAGCGCAAGAAAGAACAAAAAGCGCGCGAAGAAAATAAAAAGAAAGAAGAATTTAAAGAAGAAAAAGAGAAAAAAAATGAAGAGTAGTTATATTCCATACTGTCTATTTTCTATAGCTCTTATAGTAGCTTCTTGTAGCAATACTAAGTACTTGAAGGAAGGCGAACTTCTTTATGTAGGAGGAAAAGTGAAAGTTGAAGACAGCATTATAAAAAGAAGCGAGCGCAAAGCATTGCAGAGTGATTTTAAATCATTGCTTCGACCTAAACCTAACTCTTCGATATTGGGTTTACGTCCGAAATTGCTTATCTATAACCTTGCTGGCGAACCTAAAAAAGAAAAAGGTATTCGGTACTGGCTTCGAAATAAAGTTGGCGAAAAGCCAGTCCTTTTTAGTGATGTAGATTTGGAGTATAACTCCGATGTACTACAAAGCAATGTGGAGAACAGAGGATATTTTAAAGCTAGGACTTCTTCTGATTCTATGAGACATGGAAAAAAAGCTACTGCGGAATATACGGTGAGTCCTCGCATGCAATACACAATAAGTGAAATTAATTTTCCCAAAGACTCAACAGAGTTGGCATCTGCCATTAGGAGAACGCAAAAGTATTCGATTTTAAAGAAAGATCAACCCTATAATCTTGAAAACATAAAAGCCGAACGCGAACGTATTAACGATCGTTTGAAACAACATGGTTTTTATTATTTTAATCCCGACTATATTCTTGCAAAAGTTGATAGTACTGTTGGTAAATATAAGGTGGATATAAACTTGACTATAAAAGAGGAAACTCCTGCAAATGCTACTAATATTTATAAGATTAATGATGTTATTGTATATCCAAACTACACACTATCTACTGATACGGTAAAATTCAAAGAATCAGATGTAATAGTTCATAATGATTTTACAATCATAGATTCGGCAAAGACTTTTGATCCCAGGATTTTTGACAGAACGCTTTACTTTGAAAAAGGAGATATTTATAATAGAAGAGACCACAATTTGTCTTTGAACAGACTTGTGAATATGGGAACCTTCAAATTTGTGAAAAATGAATTTAAACTTGCAGACTCAGAGGAGCATTTACTAGACACCTATTATTACCTAACACTTTTGCCGAAAAAATCCATTAGAGCCGAAGTACTAGGAAAAACGAATTCGGCGAATTATGCTGGTACTGAACTAAATGTAAACTGGAGTAATAGAAACACCTTTAAAGGAGCAGAACTTCTAACGATTTCTGTTTCTGGCGGTCTAGAAATGCAAGTATCGGGGCAAAACAAAGGGTATAATGTTTATCGGATTGGTGGAGAAGCAAATTTAGTTTGGCCTAGATTTATCGCACCTTTCAACATAAGATCTTCCAGTGGTTTTGTGCCCAGGACTAAAGCAACTTTGGGTTATGAGTACCAAAATAGACAGAAGTTATATTCACTTAACTCTTTCAAAGGTTCATTTGGATATCAATGGAAAGAAAATATCCGCAAAGAACATGAGTTGCATGTGATGGACATAAATTACGTAAGTCCTACAAATGTTTCAGATTTGTATTTAAATCAAGCTGATTCGATACCGGGTCTTCTAAAAGTCATTGAAAAACAATTAATCTTTGGGCCTACTTACTCGTATACATATACCAATACGATGGAGAAAAGGAAGAAACATACCTTTTATTATAAAGGAGGTTTGGAACTCGCTGGAAACATAGCTGGTTTGATTTCTGGATCTAATCTAAAAAAAGGTGATACAACTACCGTTTTTGGAGTGCCATTTAGCCAATTTGTAAAAGTTGATAGTGATTTTCGTCACTATTTGAAGTTGGGAAATAACTCTCAGTTGGTAAGCAGAGTTATGGTGGGAGCGGGTTATGCATATGGAAACTCCAGCGAAATGCCATTTATAAGACAGTTTTTTAACGGCGGAACAAATAGTATTAGAGCTTTTAGAGCCAGATCAATCGGTCCTGGTACATTTGATCCAAGTCAAGATGACAGTCCTTTCCTACCCGACCAATCTGGAGATTTGAAATTGGAGCTAAATTTAGAATATCGCGCAAAACTATTTAGTGTCGTCGAAGGCGCAGTTTTCGTGGATGCTGGAAATATCTGGTTGTTGAATAAAGATGAGAACAAGCCTGGGGCTGAAATTACAAAAGACTTTATGAAACAACTTGCAGTGGGCACTGGAGTGGGATTGCGTTTTGATCTATCATTTTTGATACTACGAACTGATTTGGCATTTCCGTTGAGAAAGCCTTATTTGCCTGAAGGACAAAGATGGGTATTTGATAAAATTAGCTTTGGCGATAGTCACTGGAGAAAAGAGAATTTAGTGTTTAATCTAGCTATAGGTTATCCATTCTAAAATAAATAAGGGTTATATAAATGATTCAAAAAATTCTATAAATATTTAATCAGGTTGTTCTGTACTTTTATCAAATATTAGCGACGCAATAACTTTGTTTCGAAAATGATTGAATTCTTTAAGATGATGAGAAATGTAGGGGTTTCTTATCATCTTTTTTTTGTTGTCGAAGATTTAGATATTTTTAAAATTTATAAAGATGAAAGCACTTTGGAAAGGCGGAATTAGTTTTGGTTTGGTAAACATACCTGTACGTTTATACAGTGGATCTGTGACTCACAGAGTTGACTTAGATATGATTCGTAAAAAAGACCAGTGCGCTATTCAGTATGTTAGAGTTTGCAAAGCTGATGGAAAGGAAGTTCCTTGGGACGAAATTGCTAAAGGCTATAAAAAAGAAAATGGTGATTACGTCATTATAGACAAAGCAGATTTTGAAAAGATAACTCCAGAAAAAACACAGACTATAGACATTTTTGAGTTTGTTCTTGAAGATGAAATCGCCGCACAATACCTAGAAAAACCATATATTGTAGAACCAGCAAAAGAAGCTACAAAAACGTATGCGTTACTTCGCGAAGCTCTTAAGAAATCAGGAAAAGTGGGTTTAGCAAAATTCGTTCTACGAACAGCTCCACATTTAGGAATTTTAAAAGTTGAAAATGATGCAATCTTATTAATTCAAATTCGATTTGATCAGGACTTACGAGATCCTTTCGAAGCAAAAATTCCAACATCTGTCAAACTACAAAAGAAAGAAGTCGATATGGCACTTTCAATCATTGATCAACTTACCGAAAAATTTGAACCCGAAAAGTATAAAGATACTTACAAAGAGGATTTATTAGCAATAATAAAGAAAAAAGCTAGTGCAAAACCTGCTAAGAAAGAAACTAAAAGTAAAAAAGCTCCTGCTCCTGAGGAAAAAGAAGAAGGTGCCGATGATTTATTAGAATTATTAAAAGCTAGTCTCGATACTATTAAAAATTAGGATATGGATTTAGAAAAATACAATGAAAAGCGTGATTTTACAAAAACAAAAGAACCAAAAGGCGAATCTAAAAAATCTGATGGAGCACTTCGCTTTGTAGTTCAAAAACACGCAGCTTCACACCTTCATTATGATTTTCGTTTAGAAATCGATGGTGTTTTAGCAAGTTGGGCTGTACCAAAGGGGCCTTCGGCAGATCCATCTGACAGAAGGTTGGCTGTTCATGTTGAAAATCATCCAATGGATTATATAAACTTTGAAGGTACTATACCAGAAGGAGAATATGGTGGTGGAACAGTAATGGTATGGGACACCGGCACCTATCATGCAGAGAATAATGATGATGCAACCAAAGATGATGCTTTAATGCAGAAACAGATTGAAGAAGGTTCTATCAAAATCATTTTGCGAGGAAAAAAACTAAAAGGCGCATGGCATTTGGTTAAGATGAAAGGTGACGAAAAAAATTGGTTGCTGATGAAGAACAAATCTGATTCTGAAAGCAAGAAAAAGGAATTTACTGCAAAGTCTGTGCTTTCAGAGAGAACTATGGATCAGATTTCGAAGTCAGATGTTGAATGGGTTTCAGGCGGTGAACATATAAAAGACACTGATAAAAAAGAAGAGGAAGAAACTCTTCAAAAAAAAAAGTAACTAAAAAAGATAAGAAACCTACCGGATTTTCTGCAGAGGATTTAGTTGGTGCAAAGAAACTTAAGGAGTTTCCTGCAGACTGGTCTCCGCAACTAGCAACTCTCACTGAAAAAGCTTTTGACGATGATAATTGGATATTTGAAACCAAGTATGACGGTTACAGAGCATTTGCACAAATCAAAAACGGAAAATGCCATCTGATTTCTCGAAATGCAAATTTCTTCGACAAGAAATTCAAAGAGCTTTTAGAACCTTTAGAAAGTCTAAAAGACAATCTAGTTTTGGACGGTGAAATAGTTATTCAAGACAGCAAAGGGCGCGATAAATTTCAGTGGTTGCAGAATTACGATAAAGACCGTTCAAAAGGAGAACTGAAATACTTTGTTTTCGATATTCTTTACTTTAACGGATATGATTTGAGGGATTTACCTCTACTTACCAGAAAAAAAATTCTAAAAGGCGTTCTGCCAAAGCTAAAAAACATACATTATTCTGAGCACATTGAAAATGATGGCAAAGAATTTTTCGCGAAAGCGGAAAAAGATCAACTAGAAGGAATCATAGCAAAGAAATCTACTTCAAAATACCATGAAGGCAAACGCATCAAAGATTGGTTAAAGATCAAGACAACTCTTCAACAAGAAATGGTTATTGGCGGATATACTTCGCCGCAAGGTAGCCGTACTGGAATTGGCGCACTAATCTGCGGCTACTATCAGGATAAAAAATTGATTTATGGTGGTAAAGTTGGCAGTGGATTTAACGAAATGACACTAAAAGATTTAGAAAAAAAATTGAAAAGGCTCGATAGGAAAACAAGTCCTTTTGATAATCCACCGAAATTAAAAGATTCTCATTGGGTTACTCCTACTCTAGTAGCACAAATAAAATTCATGGAATGGACTGAGGAAGGCTCAATGCGTCATCCTGTTTTTTTAGGTTTGAAAACCGATAAAGATGCCAAGAAGGTAATCTTGGAAAACAAATCGGCGAAGAAAGAAGTTATAAAAGCTGAATCAAAAAAAAGTGATTTACAAGACAATGCAAAGGTTTCTTTTACCAATCTTGACAAAGCTTTCTGGCCAAAATTAAATCTCACAAAAGGAGATGTTATAAAATATTATAGTAGAATATCCGATTTAATTTTGCCGTTTATGATTGATAGGCCGCAATCTCTTAGAAGAAATCCCGATGGCATAAAAAATGATGGATTTTTTCAGAAAAATGTCGCTGGTCTCACTCCTGACTGGATTGCAACTAGAAAGATTAAATCCAAATCGACCGAGGAATCAATCGAATATTTGCTTTGCCAAGATAAAGACACACTGCTATTTTTGGCAAATTGGGGAAGTATCGAACTTAATCCTTGGAGTAGCCGAGTGGGCAGCATCAACAATCCCGATTATATGGTATTTGATCTCGATCCTGTTGATTCATCGATTAAAGATCTAGTGACAACTGCACTCAAAGTAAAAGAGCTGTTGGATAAGATGGAATTAAAGAGTTACGTTAAGACATCTGGCGGGAAAGGACTTCACATATATATTCCTGTAAAAGGTGATTATACATACAAACAAACGCAGAATATCTGCCACATTTTGAGTCAGATGGTAAATAGAGATCTACCCGATATTACGAGTCTTGAACGAAGTCCATCAAAGAGGAAAGGAAAGATCTACTTAGATTATTTGCAGAATGCAAAAGGAAAAACAATGGCTAGCGTGTATTCTGTGCGACCTCGAGAAAATGCTGGCGTAAGTACACCTTTAGAATGGTCGGAAGTTAATACTAAACTCGATTTAAAAGCGTATAATCTGAAAACAATCGACAAGAGAATTGAAAGCAAAGGAGATTTATGGGGAGATTTTTTCGAAAATAATAATGATTTGAAAGCAGCAATTAGCAGGTTATAAAAAAATGTCTTCAAAAAAGTTTCTAACTATTTGAAGACATTTTAATATTGAAGAATCCTTAAAAGAATCAATTTCTATTGCTTATCATCATTTGAAATGGAGATATTTTGATCTTTGTCTAAATCAATATTGGTATTTAAAATATATTCATCTTGATTAAAAGCGTCAGAATTTCTACTGTCATTATTTTCAGCGTAAATACCTGGTTCCAACTGTTCATTTTCATTTTCAAACTGATCGGAATTTGACACTGGATTACCTTCATCTGTAAAACTAACACCCGGCTGTTCTAAATCAAGATACTTCTCGGTGTTAGGACCGTCTTCTCTCGGAGGATTTTCGTTTAATTTCTCGCCTTTTGAAGGCTGCTTGTCTTTAGATTTGTTTTGGTTTTCGTCTTTATTCATAATTTAATTATTTAATTGTACTTATTTAAAACATCATGCTGTTACTTACATCGAAAAACTTCAGTAACGAAAGATTGGTTTTCAGAAGGTTACTAATTTGTAAATTTAATGGTTCTTTGTTCTCTGCACAAGAATCTGAATGTGTTTGCACATTATTTTCTAATTCTTGTTGAAGCAGCTTTTCATGATTTCTTCTTTCCACAATCTTTCTTTTTTTGTAAAATGTTGTCATGATAGTAGAATTTAGGTGACTTATAAAGTTAAGGATATAATACGAAACTTACTTATAAATAAAATCACAATGATTATACAATTCTGCGAAAACCTTGAATAATAAAAAAAAAGTAAAGTTGGTTCGAATTTTGACGTTAAAAATTCCGTCCGCTATTATAATCATCTATTTCACCAAAAAGTAAAAGTATTGTCAGTCTCAAGTTACAAGATCAAAACATCTGTATTAGAACTTCATAGTACTTGGGACTTGCTATCAAGTGATTCAATCTTTCTAAGGAAGGCATTCTTGCAAGCTTTAGAGACCAGCACTCCTCCTAATATTAAAAATTATTATATAGAATTTTTCACCGATTCGAACTTAACTGGGATTGCATTGTTTCAACATATAAATTTAAAAAATACTAATCCTTTTCAAGTTAAGGATTCCAATCGAAAATCGAAAGTTACTTCTTGGGCGTTGAACACTTTTGCATCTTCTATTCTATTTGTGGGAAATAATATGATGAGCGGACAGAATGCTTTTCGATTTTCATCCCAAATAAATTTTGAAGTTATATATAAACTTCTAAACGATTCTGTCGAAGCTTTAAAGAAACAACTGAAATTAGAAGACAGAAAAATTCAGGTTACCGTTTGGAAAGATTTTGAGCAGATTGAAAGTCAGAAAATCCAGAATTGTATATCTAGTAAGTATTATAAATTTACCATACAGCCTACCATGGTTTTCAAGCTCCCTATTCCGATAAAAAGCGAATCAGATTATGTAAACGCACTATCAAAGAAGTATAGAGATCAATATAAACGAGCTCGTAAAAAGGCTAATGAGATTGAGAAGCGCCAACTTTCAGTTTCAGAAATAGACGAACTTCAATATCAATTGTCAGAACTTTATTTAACCACAGTTGCCAATGCGTCCTTCAACACTTTTCATTTACCACCAAATCATTTTGCAATAATGAAAGACGCTTTAGGTGCCGATTTTCAAGTCTACGTTTACTTTCTCAATGACAAATTAATAGGCTTTAATACTGTTATAAAAAACGGAAAGACACTTGAACCCTATTTTCTAGGATATGATTCGGAAGAACAGAAAAACAGACTATTATATTTGAATATGCTCTATGATATAATTGGTTATGCTGCCGCTAAAAATTTTGACACAATCGCATTTGGAAGAACAGCCTTAGAAATAAAAAGTAGCGTTGGGGCAAAAGCTGTTGAATTATACGGATTTATACAACACTCAAATCCAATTATAAATCTTTTTATCTCGAAGATTTTTATGTCAGTAGAACCAAAAGCAAATTGGAAAGTTCGAAATCCATTTAAAGCTGATAAGTTGGAACAGCAAGTTTAAAGTTTTTTTCTAAAATTTCGATGTTTACAGATGTTGTAAGCCCACAATATTCACCATCTATCTGAAAGTGGACTGGTACGTCTGTCTCAATCGTAGCTGAACTTGTAGAAATAATCGTTACTTCATCCTCAGATTCCAGAGGCATATTACCAAAGACAATTCTCGAGAATAAAATTAAATTTAAATTCTTGAGAATTACTATTTCAAATTTACCATCATTTAGCCTCCCTATTGGATTAATGACTACTCCTGTTCCATATTTTTGCGAGTTTGCTACAACAATCATTTTGCTGTTTACTTCGGTAACACCTTCGGGTGTAGTAATAACTGCGTTAAAAGGCAGCTCTTCATCTGTCAATGTATTTATAGATTGCAGTATATAGCCCATTTTACCCCGTATCCCGCTGTTTTGATAATTCTTGATAAGTTCGGCGTTAAGACCAAGATCACTTAAGTGAAGACTCTTCTGTCCGTTTATGCAAACCATATCTATTTCGATCGGGTCATTTTCAAATGCTACAATTATGTTATCATCTAATATTTTAGAAAAATTAAGATCAACAGAAAGACCATTCGCAGAGCCTGCAGGTATAATTCCAAATATCACATCTTCATTTTGCAAAGTATCTGCGACAAATTTAATTGTTCCATCCCCCCCAACAATAATAATTCTGTACGGTTTGTGTTTTCGAAATAACCGATTCAATTCTTCTGCATCATTATCTCCAGTAGTATAAAAGGTTTTAAGGAGCAGATCGTTAAGTTTACAATAAAGAGTAGCGGCTTCGACGAATTCTGCCTTGTCCAAACCCCCAGATATTGGATTTACGATCATTAAAATATTCTTTTCGGACTGCATTTGCGGGTAATTAAAGTTTTCTGTTTAATTTGTGCTCCAAATATAAATGAATTTTCTAATGAAGCCACTTTTAAAATTATATCGCGGGTACGCCAATGATCAGGAATTAGTGGTCATGGGTCATGTTTTTTGTCCAAGTAGCAAGGAAGAATACGATTTTCAGAAGAAGAATTTTGGCAATGCAAAGAATATAATTAGAATGTTTCAAGTAAAAACTAGAGCAAATGCTGATGTTTACTTACACCATGACGGAAAGATAATTCACACGAAGGCGTTGGATGATGGATATTTCAAATTTTGTATTCCGCTAAAAAATAATTTAGAATTTGGTTGGAATAGCTACAGAGTAAGCATAATGCACAATCAAAAAGAGATAACAGAAAAAGGAAGTTATGTGCGACCTCATGTTGGAAATTTAGGTTTTATATCCGATATTGATGATACATTCCTGGTGTCCCATACTCGAAATATTTTCAAAAAAATGTATATTTTACTTTTTAGAAACGTTAATGATCGAAAGATTTTTGAAGATGTTGTTGCACATTATCAAGCATTAAGTAATTCAGGGAGAGAAAATGAGTGCGGAGAAAATGCTTTTTTTTACGTTAGTAGTAGCGAGTGGAATTTGTATCGTTTTATTGTTGAATTCACAAAACTGCACCATTTGCCTAGAGCTGTAATTTTGTTAAAAGATATAAAAACTAGTTTGCTGGATTTTATGGTGACCGGAAGAGGTAATCACAATCATAAATTTGAAAAGATAAAACACTTATTAGAATTTTATCCGCATTTAAATTATACATTATTAGGAGATGATTCGCAGGAAGATGCATTCTTGTATGAAACTATCTGTAAGATATTTCCAGTCAATGTTAAGGCAGTATATATCCGTCAAACTGGAAAAAGTAAAAAGAAAAAAATAGTGAAGACTCTAGAAAATATAAATTCTCTAGACGTCTCCACTTTATATTTTAAAAACAGTGCTGAAGCGATAGCGCACTCAAAAAGTATCGGACTTATAGTTGATTAATTCGTGGCATTTTCGATGTTTATTTGTGCATCTTCCCAATCTAATAATAGTTGATCTAGTTCAGCTTTCTTCTTATTATAAGCTGAAAAGAAATTGGCATCTTCTATATGCTTATCGTAATTTGATGCTAAAAGCTTATCATCTCTCGAGATATTTATCTCCAATTGTTTTATTTGCGATTCTATTTTATTCAATCTATTATAAAGTGCTTTATTCTTCTTTTGTTCTTCGTAAGAAGCTTTATTGCTATCCTTTACAACTTCTTTTTTGGCAACATCTTTTGTCTCCACTTCACGCATATTTTCAAGATTGCGTTGTTCTAAGAAGTAGTTAATGTCACCTAAATATTCGTGTATCTTCTGATCTTTAAATTCATAAACGATATTTGACATTCCTTGAAGGAAATCTCTATCGTGAGAAACAAGAAGTAAAGTTCCCTCATATTTTTGGAGAGCAGTTTTCAAAACATTCTTAGATTTG
>JBBSRP010000032.1:0-18109 GCA_038242935.1 Flavobacteriales bacterium | reverse complement strand
TCCATCCAATACATTAATCTTCCGCCCATCAAATTTCCAAATAAATTGGTATCATTCGGAAGTACAAGTTCAGTCATTATTATCAGGCTTTCAGACGCTTTCTTTGATTTCATCACTGTAAAAATTTTTGCAAAGATACTTGCCGTATTGTTGTTTCAGGTTTCTATTTAAAGATATAAAAATTGTAAACAGAAACGGTTTGATTAATAATTAGCAGTTTTTATTAGCCTCGTTTCACGCAGACAAACTTTTTTTAAAGATTTTTTTGAGAGATAAAAGAAAGGTTTTAATCAAAATAATGACAAGAGATTTATTTATTTCATTTCTAAATTCGTAGCGCTTTTGGCAAATTAGAATAATCCTACACACAAATTGTTCTTGTATGAACAAAATCGAAGTAGATTTCAGAATAATATTCTCCGCTAAATCCATTGCCATTTTCTTTTGTAAATTTACATACCGATTGCAATAGAAATCAGTACATCGTACACCCAACATCGTACTCCGTACATAAAATTTTAAATATGCCTCACTATCAAAAAGCAGGAACCATTCCGCATAAACGACATACACAATTTCGAAAACCCAATGGAACTCTATATTCTGAACAATTATTTTCAACAGAAGGATTTTCGTCTGATTCGTCTTTATTATATCATTCTCATCCGCCCACTCAAATTATAAAAACAGACAAACCTTTTTCTGTTATTCCAGAAATTGCAGAAGAGAAAATGTTGCAACACCGCAGCTTTCAGGGATTTAAAATAAAACCTGAAAATGATTATTTAAAAAGCCGCAAACCTGTTTTGGTAAATAATGATTGTCATGTTTCACTGGCCGCTCCCAGGGAAAGCATGAAAGATTATTTTTATAAAAATGCCGATGCCGATGAGATGTTGTTTATCCACAAAGGTTCGGGAACACTTCGCACGATGATGGGTAATATTCCATTTAAATATGGTGATTACCTTATTATTCCTCGTGGAATTATTTATCAGATAGATTTTGACACGGAAGAGAATCGTATTTTTTATGTGGAATCTTTCGCGCCATTTTATACACCAAAGCGTTATAAAAATGAATCTGGACAGCATTTAGAGCATTCGCCATTTTGCGAGCGCGACTTTATTTTGCCTACAGAACTTGAAACGCACGACGAAAAAGGAGACTTTACAATCAAGATTCGTAAGGAAAATATGATGCACGAGCTGGTTTATGCCACACATCCATTTGATGTTGTGGGTTGGGACGGCTACAATTTTCCGTACGGTTTCAGCATCCATAATTTTGAGCCCATTACAGGTCGCGTTCACTTGCCGCCGCCTATTCACCAGACGTTTGAGACGAGTACTTTTGTGATTTGCTCGTTTGTACCGCGCCTTTACGACTACCATCCCAAAGCGATTCCTGCGCCTTACAACCACAGTAATATTGATAGCGATGAGGTTTTATATTACGTAGATGGTGATTTTATGTCTCGTAATAATATCGAGCAAGGTCACATTACATTGCACCCAAAAGGCATCGTTCACGGTCCCGCACCCGGAGCAATGGAACGCAGTATTGGGCATACCGAAACTCAGGAATTAGCAGTTATGGTAGATACTTTTAGACCATTAAAGGTTACTGAACTTGCAATGGGAATTGAAGATGGAGAATATTATAAATCGTGGATCGAATAGCTTTTTTTTGGAGCTTTATCCTGCTGTCCACTATATCTCTTTCTTTTTTCTAAAAGAAAAAAAAGAAAGAGGATGCCGCTCCCATCAGGGCTAGGGGCATAGAATTAAATTAGAAATTTTAAATTAATACCACATATTTAGTGGTACAATATTACAATTATGAGCAAAGAATTAAAATCAGTAGAATACGGACTAGAAAAAATATTTGAAGGAGCACAAGATTTCCTTCCTCTTTTAGGAACAGATTACGTGGAGTTCTATGTAGGAAATGCAAAACAAGCAGCACATTATTACAAAACTACTTTTGGATATCAATCTCTTGCTTATTCGGGACTTGAAACTGGAGTTCGCGATCGCGCATCTTATGTGCTTAAGCAAGATAAAATTCGCCTAGTTTTCACAACACCACTTACCGCAGATTCTCCTATCAATGAGCATTTGCGCAAGCACGGAGACGGAGTTAAGGTAGCTGCTCTTTGGGTAGAAGATGCTACTTCGGCTTACAACGAAACAATAAAAAGAGGTGCCCGCTCTTTTATGGAGCCTACGACAGAGAAAGATGAGCACGGAGAAGTAGTTCGCTCAGGAATCTATACGTATGGCGAAACGGTTCACATATTTGTAGAGAGAAAAAACTACAACGGCGTATTCTTACCAGGATACAAAGAATGGAAATCAGATTACAACCCAGCACCAACAGGTCTTAAATATATAGATCACATGGTTGGGAATGTGGGTTGGAACGAAATGAATACGTGGGTTAAGTGGTACGAAGATGTTATGGGATTTGTAAACTTCCTATCTTTTGACGACAAACAAATTACTACAGAATACTCTGCTCTTATGAGTAAAGTAATGTCAAATGGTAATGGTCGTATCAAATTTCCTATCAACGAACCTGCCGAAGGAAAGAAAAAATCTCAAATTGAGGAATACCTAGATTTCTACGGTGGACCTGGAATTCAGCATATCGCAATCGCTACTGATGATATTATTACAACAGTAAGTGAATTACGCAAACGTGGAATAGAGTTTTTGTCTGCGCCACCACACGCGTACTATGAAGCTATTCCTGCAAGATTAGGTTCACATATGGATTT
Source organism: Flavobacteriales bacterium (assembly GCA_038242935.1). Classification (GTDB taxonomy): domain Bacteria; phylum Bacteroidota; class Bacteroidia; order Flavobacteriales; family Flavobacteriaceae; genus Flavobacterium. The sequence continues at coordinate 15,327 of JBBSRP010000032.1, read as the reverse complement.
GATGAAAGAAGACCTTACTAAGATTGAAGAACTTGCCATTATGGTAGATGCAGACGAAGAAGGTTATTTATTACAGATCTTTACAAAACCACAGCAAGACAGGCCCACATTGTTTTTTGAAATAATTCAAAGAATGGGAGCCAAAGGATTTGGTGCAGGTAACTTTAAGGCCTTATTTGAATCTATTGAGAGAGAACAAGAACTTAGAGGAACTTTATAGTAAATCTTAAAATTTTGTGAATTTTAAAACTTTGATAACCACAGCGATCGATTTTTGCAAAATATCTGTTAAACTCAATTTAAAGAGTTGAATCTTCAAAAAACGGTGTACCTTTGCACTCGCAAAATGGAGGAGTGGTTACTTCTGTTTTGTATATAAATTTTCATAATTTATAGTTTTTGGTTGGTTAATAGCATAAAAACTCAGTCAGTATTGGCTGAGTTTTTTTGTTTTATTAACTTTGGAACAAGATTTGCGTATCTTGTTTCCAAATAAAAGAATTGACCAATGAAAAAATATATTTTTTTACTTCTATTTATAGCGATGACTGGCTTCAGTAGTCGCACCCAGAGCAGTTTTGATGCAGGAGAATTTGTAAAACTGCGAATCCATTATGGCGTTCTCAACGCTGGATATGCAACACTCGAAGTTAAAGATGCTGTTGTGAATAATAAAAAGGTTTTTCATGCCGTTGGTAAAGGATATACAACAGGAATGTCTCGTTTCTTTTTCAAAGTAGATGATACTTACGAAAGTTATTTTGACAAAGAGACTGGATTGCCATATCGATTTGTACGAAAAATTGACGAAGGCGGCTACACCAAGAATATGGAAGGCTTTTTTGATCAGTCTGCAGATAAAGTCTTAGTGAAAGATTATAAGTCAGGATCTAATAAGTCATTTAATGTTGCCGATAAAACACAGGATGTAATGTCGATGTTTTATTATCTAAGAAATCATCCGAATATAGATATTCTTAAAGTGGGAGAATTTGTGACAGTAAATATGTTTTTTGATGAGGAAGTCTCACAATTTAGGCTCAAATTTGTAGGACGAGAAAACGTCGACACAAAATACGGATTGATTCCTTCGATGATTTTTAAACCTCTTGTGCAATCAGGACGAGTTTTTAAAGAACAAGAATCAGTAACAGTATGGATTTCTGCCGACCAAAATAAAATCCCTGTTCGTATAAAAGCCAGTCTAGCAGTAGGATCGCTTAAAGCAGATTTGGATGGATTGCGTGGCTTGAAATATCCACTTGGTGTAATTAAAAAATAAAAAACGATATAATATTCATGAGTTATTCAAACAACACAGAGAATTTAATTGATAAACTTGAAGAGAAGTTCAAGAACATTGATCAAAAAACCGATACACATTTAGAAGGTCTGCTTTGGGCAAAACCTATTACATATTGGGATTATATTAATACTGATGCTTTGCTCAACTTGCAAATACAACGAACTACTCTTCCAGACGAGATGGTCTTTATAATGTACCACCAAGTAAATGAATTATTATTCAAAATGATTCTATGGGAAATAGATCAGATTTCGGAAAGTGAAAATATCAATGCCATATTCTTCGCAGAAAGATTAGGAAGAATTTCTCGTTATTTTGATATGCTAACGACTTCGTTTGATATAATGGGCGATGGTATGGAAGTAGAGCAATATATGAAATTTAGAAATACTCTTACTCCAGCAAGCGGATTCCAGAGTGCTCAGTACCGCGTAATCGAATTTGCCTCTACTGACTTAATCAATCTTATAGATTATAGATACAGAGCAACTATTGACCGCAATACACCGTATTCTCATGCTTTTGAACATCTTTATTGGCAAGCTGCAGGAAAAGATTATCAGACAGGACATAAATCATATTTACTTAATGCTTTTGAAGGAAAATACAAAGATTCTTTCTTGAGAGATATGGAAAAATACAATACTACCAATATCTGGCAGAAATTTAGGCAGCTTCCAGAAGAAGATAGACAAAATCCAGATCTAATCGAGGCGATGCGTCACTATGATTATACCGTAAATATTACATGGGTTATGGGTCACCTTAATGCCGCCCGCAAATATATTGACAGTGGTCAAGGTACAGCTGAAGCTACAGGCGGAAGTGACTGGAAAAAATATATGCATCCTAAATATCAAAGGCGTATTTTCTTCCCTGAGTTATGGAGCGAGCAGGAGCTAAAAGAATGGGGCGAAGAGAAATAGAGTAATTGAAAAATACAGCAAGATTTGAAAAGGATATCCCTACTTCTATTGTTACTAAGTCTGATTGGCTGCGGCGATAAAAAATCAGACGGAAAAACAGAACCAACCCTGACAAAAATTATAATACCCGAAAGACTTGCTTTCGGTTTTAATCTAAATGATTTCACTGTTGTTGATGACACCATTCGCAAAGGAGATACTTTTGGTGCGATATTGGGAAAACAAAATCTCGGTGATCTACAACCATTTGAGGTCGTAGAGAAAGTGCGGGATTCTTTTGACGTTCGATTGATGCGCGTGGGTAAACCTTACACATTATTGCAATCCAAGGATGACAAGAAACAGCTACAAGTTTTTATTTATCAGCCTGATCGACTTAACTTTTATGTCTTGGACCTACGGGATTCTGTAACTGTAAAAAAAATAACGAGACCTGTCACTATAAGAAGGAGAACGATTGCTGGAAAACTTGATGGATCTTTGTCTGAAGCACTTGCAGATGCGAGAGTAGAAGCAAGTCTTGCCAGTCGAATTTCCAAAATTTACCAATGGTCAATTGACTTCTTTAAACTTCAGAAAGGCGATAAGTTTGCCATTACTTTTACCGAAAGGTTTATTAATGATAGTATTTACGATGGAGTAGATAGCCTAGAAGCTTCTTTTTTTGAATATAAAGGGAAGAAAATTTACGCATTTCCATACGCTCAAAATCCAGGTGCAGGGAAAATAGATTATTATGATGACGAGGGAAAACCTTTGAAAAACTTCTTTTTAAAAGCACCCTTAAAATTTAGTAGAATATCCTCGAGATTTTCGCCACGACGTTTTCATCCGGTGCAGTCTGTTTGGAGAGCGCATAAAGGAACAGATTACGCAGCACCTACGGGAACACCTATTATGTCTACCGCCGCCGGAGTCGTTGTACTTGCAGGATATACTGCCGGAAACGGAAACTATGTAAAAGTAAAACACAACGCAACATATTCTACTCAATACTTACACATGTCCAAAATACTAGTTCGCAAAGGACAACGAGTTAATCAAGGACAAGTAATTGGAAAAGTTGGCAGCACAGGCCTCGCAACTGGACCGCACGTATGTTACAGATTCTGGAAAAATGGCGTGCAGGTAGATGCGCTCAAACTGCAACTGCCAAATGCTATGCCGATGGAAAGTAAATATAAAGAGAGATATCTAGCTCAAATTAAACCTCTCAAGCACGAACTTGATAGTGTCTCAAACCTTCATTAGAATTTAGTATTATGGCTCTATTGGATCTCAATCCTACTCAGACTGCTTCTTGGACAGCTTTACAAAATCATTTTGAGGAAGTTAAATCGCACAAGATGCAAAGCCTCTTTGCTGCTGATAGGAATCGTGCCGAAAAGTTTCAAATTGAATGGCAGGATTTTTTTGTAGACTTTTCTAAAAATAGAATTACTGAGGAGACAATAAAACTTCTTGTAGAATTTGCCAATGAGATGAATCTCGCTGATGGCATCAGTAAATATTTTAGGGGCGATATCATCAATCAGACAGAAAATCGCGCAGTTTTGCATACAGCTCTAAGATGTCCTGAGGGAAAAAGCGTCATTTTTGAAGGTAAAGACATTATTCCTGAAATTCACCAAGTAAAATCTAAAATAAACAAATTTGCGTCGGATGTTATTTCTGGCAAGTTAAGAGGACATTCAGCATTAGCTTTTACAGATGTCGTTAATATAGGAATCGGAGGATCGGATCTAGGTCCTCAGATGGCTGTTGATGCGTTATACTTTTATAAGAATCATCTAAATTTGCATTTTGTATCAAATATCGACGGTGATCATATTCATGAATTACTATCAAAACTAAATCCGGAGACGACATTGTTTATTGTCGTTTCAAAAACATTTGGAACACAAGAAACATTGACAAATGCGACTACGGCAAAAAGTTGGTTTCTAGAAAGTGCTTCAGAAGAAGCGATATCAAAGCATTTTGTAGCAGTTTCCACAAATGAAGATGCAGCGATGCAATTCGGAGTAAGCCAGAAAAATATTTTCCCGATGGAGAATTGGGTTGGAGGACGATTTTCACTGTGGAGTGCAGTCGGACTTTCTATCGCAATTGCTGTCGGACCAGAGAATTTTGACGAAATGCTTGAAGGTGCTTATGAAATGGATATGCATTTTGCGAAAGCGAAATTCGACCAAAACATACCTGTGATTCTTAGTTTATTGAGTATTTGGTACAACAACTTTTATGGTGCTGAAACCGAAGCAGTAATTCCGTATTCGCAATATCTAGATAAATTTGTTCCGTATTTGCAGCAAGGCATTATGGAAAGTAATGGAAAAGGAATTGATCGTACTGGAAAAGCAGTCAATTATGAAACTGGAACAATCGTTTGGGGCGGGACAGGAAGCAACGCTCAACACGCATTTTTTCAGTTAATTCATCAGGGGACAAAATTAATTCCAGTAGATTTTATCGGCTTTAGCCAACCACTACACGGCAATATTGAACATCATAATATTTTGATGGCAAATTTTTTCGCACAGTCTGAAGCACTACTCAATGGTCAACTTTCTGAAGTTAAAAATTCGAAATCTAAGACCCTATTTGAAGAACCTTACAAATATTTTGCAGGGAATAAACCTACAAATACGATTTTGATTGAAAAATTATCATCAAAATCTTTAGGTTCTCTAATTGCTCTTTATGAGCACAAAATTTTCATTCAAGGATATTTATGGAATATATTTAGCTTCGATCAGTGGGGAGTAGAGTTAGGTAAAGAGTTGGCAAGCAATATATTATTAGACATTAATACTGAAAACTTCAATAAGCATGACAGTTCTACTTTGTCATTATTAAAGAGATACAACTCAAGCCGTTTATCGTGATTCACAGCTTGTTAGTCGACAAGATGCATTTTTCAGAATTTTATTAATGTTATCATAATGTGAGATAGAATAAAAAGTCAGACTTTTGCAAAATATTTCAAAAAACAAATATTATTATTATGAAAAATTGGATCTTTTCGAGCTTGCTTCTGATGATGGTTTCTGTGATGTTTTCGCAGCAAACTGTTACAGGAATTGTTTTAGACAATGACACAAGAATGGGATTGCCAGGGGTTAATGTTTTAATCCAAAATTCTAAAGAAAGTGCTACAACTGATAATGATGGAAAATTTCAAATTGCTACTGTGCAAACTGCTGGTAATGTTGAAATTTCTTATATCGGATTTGAAACTAAAGTGCTTACTTTTAAAGTAGCAAATGGAGGAACAGCTAATTTAGGTCAAATTGTAATAGGGACAGACTCTAATCAATTAGAAGAAATTATTGTTGTGGGAAAAGGAGTAATTGATTTGGCAGAATCTAGAAGAACGCCAATTGCGGTTTCTACTATTAGAGCTGCAGAAATTAAACAAAAAACTGGTAGTGCAGACGTTACGCAAGCGATGGTAAATACACCATCTGTTTATGTAGCTGGTCAAGCTGGAGGTTTTGGAGAATCTAGAATTACAGTTCGTGGCTTTGGTCAAGATAATACGGCATTCTTGTTGAATGGTCAGCCAATCAATGGTATGGAAGATGGATTGGTATACTGGTCTAACTGGTCTGGAATGTCCGATATCGCTAGTGGTATTCAAATTCAGAGAGGTTTAGGTTCATCTAAACTTGCAATTTCTTCTGTAGGTGGAACTGTAAACTTTGTTACAAAAACTACTGACAAAAGAGAAGGTGGATTCGTATCTGCTGGTGTAGCAAATGACAATTACTTAAAAACTACTGCTGCTTATAGCACAGGTGAAGGTAAAAAAGGATTTGGTGCTAGCGTTTTGTTTACAAAATGGCAAGGTGACGGATACAACGATGGTACTTACGGAAAAGGACTAAACTACTTTATCTCTTTAGGATATAGATTAAATGAAGCTCACAACTTTAACTTCTTAATTACTGGGGCGCCACAAGAGCACGATCAGAACTTTTCAAAAAGTATTGGTGACTATCAAAAATATGGTAGAAGATATAATAATAACTGGGGTACTCTTAATGGGGAATATCTTTCTGAGCGTACAAATTTTTACCACAAGCCAGTTGCTAACTTAAACTGGGACTGGGCTATTAATGACAACACAGCTTTATCCACAGTACTTTACGGTTCTTGGGGACGCGGTGGTGGTACTGGTAACTATGGAAATAGTAAAGCTAGAATTAGACCTGGAGCTCAGATTGAATTTGACAAAATCTATGCAAATAATCAAGCTTTGCCTAATGGTGACGGAACGTATGAGAACTTAGGCTATGCTATTAGAGCTTCTATGAACAACCACAACTGGTATGGACTTGTTACAAATCTTGAAAAGAAGCTTTCTGAAAATCTTACTTTAAACGTAGGAGCAGATTTAAGAACTTACAATGGTACTCACTACCGTCAAATCAACAACTTCGTAGGTCTAAATAGCTGGACTGAAAAAAGAAAATTGATGAATGCTAACAGTCAATTTGCAACAGACTTTGTTTCAAACACTGTTACAGAATCTCAATCTATCGATCCTTGGAAAAGTACATTTAACAGTATTGACGTAGATCAAAGAATCGACTATGACTACAGCGAAACTATTTCTTATGGAGGTGTTTTTGGACAAGCAGAATATGCTACTGACAAATACTCCGTATTTGTTCAAGGAGCTGCATCTACTCAATCTCATCAACGTTTTGACGACTATGACTACCTAGCTGAAGCTAGAGATGCAGAAAAAGTAAACAATATTGGTTATAATGCAAAAGCTGGAGGTAGCTATAATATTGCTGATCACAGTCAAGTTTATGTGAATGCTGGATATTACTCTCGTCAGCCTTACCACGATAATATATACTTGAACTATACAAACCAAGTGAATCCATTGACAGAAAACGAAAAGATTCTTGGTTTTGAAGCTGGTTACAAATTCAAATCAAAATACTTTAGCGCAAACGTAAATGCGTACAGAACATCTTGGAAAGATAGAGTTACTACTGAAAGCAGATCATTAATTAAAGACGAGACTTTTGGAGAAATCGCTCTCTTAGCAGGAGATCAAGTATTTACTACCAAAGAAGGTGTTGAGCAATTACACTCAGGTGTTGAGCTAGATTTCGTTGCAAAGCCTTTTTCTTTCGTTGAAGTTAGAGCTTTTGGATCTGTAGGTAATTGGGAATATGTTGGCGACGCAGTTACAACACAAAGAGACGACGACAGAAATGTACTTGAAGTTGCTATTAAAGATGTTGATGGTGGTAAAGTAGGGGATGCTGCACAAGTTACCGCTGGAGTTGGAGCTAAATTCAAAATCGTTGAAAGACTTTCTATCGATGCAGATTACAGGTTTTACGATAAATTGTATTCTAACGTAGGTGCTGTAAAAAACAATTTATTATTACCTAAATACGACCTAGTAGACGCTGGGATTTCGTACAGAATGCTTGTTGGAAAAGACAAAGATGATTCAGTAGATTTCAGATTAAACGTAAGCAACGTTTTCTATAAAGTTTACCTATCTGAATTAAAATCAAACATCAAAACTACAGACCGTATCGCCCCAAAGAGCGAGGAAGATTTTAGTACTTACGCATCTACAGGAAGAGTTTACAACGGTTTAGCAGATGGAAATCAAGGTTACTTCGGATTAGGAAGAACTTGGAGTTTCACAATTAGCTATAACTTCTAAGACTTAAAGTCTTTGTATCAATCAAAGTCCCGAAGCAATTCGGGACTTTTTTTGTAATCTTTTTTTTAACTATATTTGGCACCATAAAAAACACATAAAAATGTACAATACAATTCTATCCCTACACTCAGGATTTGCTTATATCGCACTTCTGATAATTCTTGTTGCAGTAATCAACGCACTGATAGGTTTCTCTGCAAAAAATCCTTTTACAGCAAAGGATAGACTTATTTCTTTATTTGCATTAATAGCTGCTCACGTGCAGTTATTGATAGGTTTAATTTTATGGTTTGTATCTCCAAATGGTCTTGACAAAATCAAAGCTTTAGGAATGGGCGGAATGGATCCTTTTAGCAGGCTTCTTGCGGTAGAGCACCCATTTATGAATATCATTGCTATTGTACTTATTACGGTAGGCTGGTCTCGACATAAAAAATTACAGGATGCTGCACAATTCAAATCGATTGCAATATTTTACGGAATTGGATTATTGTTTTTATTAAGCAGACTTCCGTGGGCTACTTGGTTCGCATAATGACAATTTAAAGTTCAGTAAGCCGTTTAAGGCTTATTATTTAAATTTTGCAAATGCACAAATCAGGAAAACATTTAGTTGCGCTTGCCACATTAGTATGTTGCATAAGTTCAAAATGTCTAGCGCAGGTTAAAACTGTACAACCCAAATCGGCTGCAACAGCAAAAGAAATCGTTGCGGCTATAAAAGTTGTTACTCCAAAAAATGCAGTAGGAGCAAAAAGTGCAGTTTCAGCTAAAGTTGTTGCAGATTCAAAAGTTGTTTTACAGAATAAGAAAGTTGTAGAACTTCAAAAAGCTGCTTTAAAAGAGGGGATTTCGGTAATGCCTGTTATGGGCGGAACTCCTATTTTACCTGTTATAAACTTAGTCGATTCGGTGGCTTTGGTCGAGAATCTTAAAGTTAAGCCTTACAAAGTCAACGCGCATGCTTCCTATTATCACGACAAGTTAAACGGTAAGAGGACTGCAAGCGGAAAACCATTCGATAATAGAAAGTTTACTGCTGCTCATAGAAATTTTCCTTTCGGAACTGAGTTACGTCTTACTAATACCGTTAATAATAAGTCGGTTGTTGTAGTTGTTAACGACAGAGGGCCATTTTCAAAAAGTCGCGAAATAGATATTACTAAGGCAGCCTTTATGGAGATTGCCACAAATAAGAACAATGGATCAGTTAATATAACTATCGAAGTTGTTCAATAAGAATTTCTAATGATAAAAAATTTACGTTTTATACTTCTAGTCACTATGATGTCGTTGCTTGTTGCCTCTTGTGGTGCAAAGAAAACTGCTGGCGGTGGAAAGCTTTACAAAAGCAGTGCGAAAGTTTCGTATTACCATAATAAATTCAATGGTCGAAAAACAGCAAGTGGCGAAAAGTTTAGCAACAGCAAACTTACAGCTGCACATAGAAAGTTGGATTTTGGAACAAAAGTTCGACTAACTAATAAGATTAATGGAAAATCGGTTGTCGTTGTTATAAATGATCGCGGACCTTGGAAGCGGGGGCGAGAGCTTGATGTTTCTAAGAAAGCTTTTATGGAAATCACCGATAATAAAGACAAAGGAATTTTGGTCGTAATGATTGAAATTTTATAGAAAAGCGACCATTTTTGGTCGTTTTTTTGTTTAAAAGAGATTTGGTTCTGTGATCGATAATTTATTTTTGGGCGTGTCCCTTTGGGCCGGGCTGTCTGTTCCCAATCTTTGTTGTAGCTTTTGCTCCGCAAAGCCACAACAAAGGATTTGCTTCGCCAGGTCGCAAAAGCTCGGGTCCACGACCATCCCTCACGCAAAACTTTTGCCAAGATTGCACTGAGTTGATTTTTTGCAGTAATCGTTATTTGGTGAAGGGCTATCCTGCAAGTTTTTTTTTAAAATTGTAGGTATTTATTAGATCAGCAGTTGGAATGATTTTTAATAATATTCCTATAAAGTTTTGAACACCTTGTCTTGTAGGAAAGTAAAAAAATGACAACCGAAATTTTTGTTTGAAATTATTCGCTTATATTTTAGTTAACTTCTAGTTTGCCGCAATGCTTCAACCGAAGACAAATTAAAACTCTGCGGTTTCCAAATTTTAAGCGGTCTGTATGTATTCGGCGAAAGCCAAAGGAGACTTTAATTTTTTGAACTTTTCTAGAAGATCGTTATTATGTGAGAATTATTTAGAAATTTCTCGTTAATCTAATTTAACAATCTTTTAAGTTCGCTTAGTTTTGTTACAGCCGAACTAGGAGTACCTTTGCAGCTTAATATTTTTCAAATAATAATATGTTGCAGCAGCAAAAGGAAGAACTTATTGAACTCTTTGGTCAGCATTTCGAGAATCTGTATCATCTTGCTCCACTTGGATCAAGAATTTTGGGTACATTAATCGTTGATAGTTGCACCAACGGAATAACTTTTGAAGAACTTGTCGAGAGAACAGGAGCAAGTAAAAGTTCTGTTTCTACAAATCTTAATTTGCTTCTGAAATTAGGAAAAATTACCTACTACACTGTATCTGGCGATCGTAAAAAATACTATCGTGCGAGTCCCTTTAGTGATCGTCTTACCAATTATGTCAAAATAATCAATTTTGAAAAAGAGATTATAGACAAGATGATTTCGTATCGTACTAAAACGCTTTCTTCTGTTCAAGAGCAAAATAGCTTAGACAACACAAAAGCTTACAGAAAACATATGTTGCAGGTTGAAGAGTTGATGTTGAATACAATAGAAACCTTCAAGAAAATAGAAAAAACACAATAATACATCACTATTTATTTATAATTCATGAAAAGAATAACACTAGCTTTTTCGACAGTCGCACTTCTTATTTTGGCCTCTTGCGGGAACAAAAATGAGCAACAGCAAATGCCGCCTTCTGGACCTCCAACAGTTCCTGTTATGACAGTGGCCAAGACAGATGCCTTGACGTATCAGACGTATGCTGCAAACTTGGAAGGGCAGCAAAACGTGGAGATAAGACCTAAAGTAAACGGTTTTATCCAGAAAATTTATGTTGACGAAGGTCAAGTAGTTCGCAAAGGACAGTTGTTATTTAAGCTAGAAACTGCCGTGCTTAATCAAGAAGCAAATGCAGGAAGAGCGGTAGTAAATGCAGCTCAGGTAGAAGTGGATCGATTAAAGCCACTGGTCGAACGTAAAATTATTAGTGACGTAGTGCTTGAAACTGCAAAAGCAAAATTGGCTCAAGCAAAAAGTACTTTTAGTAGTACTCAAGCAAATATAGGCTATGGTACGATTGTAAGTCCGGTTGACGGAGTAATAGGAAGTCTACCTTTTAAAGAAGGAAGTCTTGTCAATGCAACATCAGAAATGCCGTTGACCACAGTTTCTGATACTCGTAATATGCGCGCCTATTTTTCTCTAAATGAGAAGCAACTTCTACAATTTAATAAGAATTTTGCCGGAGCAAATACAGCAGAGAAGTTAAAAAATGTAGGAGATATTGAGCTTACACTTGTTGACAATTCTATTTACAATCAAAAAGGTAAAATTGAAACTATTAATGGTAGTATGAATGCTGCAACTGGTAGTACAGAATTTAGAGCAAAATTTGCCAATCCAGAAGGTTTATTGCGTAATGGAAGTAGTGGAGAAGTTCGTATTCCTGTTATGCGTCATGATATTATGTTGATTCCTCAAGTTGCAGTCTTTGATGTTCAAGGAAAGCAAATGGTCTTGAAAATAGGTGCTGAAAATAAAGTTGAATCAACAATTATTACTATCGATGGATCTGATGGAGACAACTTTATCGTTATTGACGGACTTAAAGAAGGTGATGTAATCGTAACTGCCGGAGTTACCAAATTGAGACCAGGAACGCAAGTAGTTCCTGAAAATAAAAATATTACAGAAGCGGCTGCTGCAATGCCTGCGGATTCTACTAAAACTACAAAATAAGAATTATGATTAAGATGTTTATTAACAGACCGGTTCTTTCGACGGTCATATCAATATTGATTGTAATTCTGGGTATTCTCGGTTTGCTAGGATTGCCGGTTGAGCAATATCCTGAAATTGCGCCGCCTACGGTGCAGGTTTCTGCCACTTATACGGGTGCAAATGCTGAAACTGTTTTGAATAGTGTCGTGATTCCACTTGAAGAAGAAATAAATGGTGTCGAAGGAATGACCTATATGACGTCAACTGCTGCAAATGATGGTTCTGCAAAAATTAGTGTTTATTTTGACCTAAGTGTAGATCCAGATATTGCTGCGGTAAACGTTCAGAATAGAGTTGCGCGTGCTACAAGTAAATTGCCACAAGCAGTAATCCAAACTGGAGTAACTACTGTAAAGAGTCAGTCGAGTGCATTAATGTTCCTTGCACTATATTCTGGTAATGATGAATATGACGAGATTTTTGTGCAGAATTACGCCAAGATTAATCTTGTTCCAAAATTGCAGCGTGTAAATGGAGTTGGACAAATTACCGTTTTTGGAGCCAAAGATTATTCGATGAGAATATGGATTGACCCGGTGAAAATGGCTACTTACAAGATGGTTCCTGCTGATATTCAGGCTGCCTTAAGAGACCAAAACTTAGAAGCATCTCCCGGTAAATTTGGCGAAAATGCTGATGGTGTTTACGAATACGCTATTAAATATAAAGGCCGTTTATCGTCTACAAAAGAATACGAGGACATCATAATCAAAGCGCAAGGTGATGGAAGTTACCTTAGATTAAAGGATGTTGCGACAATAGAATTGGGAGGTTTCAATTACGGAACTACCAATATGGTTCTTGGAAAACCAGGTGTTACAATTGGAGTTTTTCAAACTTCTGGATCTAATGCAAGAGATATCGTTGCTGATATCGAGAAGATTATGACCGAAGCCAAATCTACTTTTCCAGAGGGGATTGACTATGTCATTCCATTTAATACAAAAACCTTCCTTGACGCGTCGATTGATAAAGTATTGATGACATTATTAGAAGCATTTATTTTAGTATTTATTGTTGTTTATATTTTCTTGCAAGATTTAAGGTCAACTTTAATCCCAGCGATTGCTGTTCCAGTATCACTTATTGGTACAATGTTCTTCCTCCAGATCTTTGGATTCTCTATCAATATGCTTACCCTATTTGCGATGATTCTGGCCATTGGTATTGTGGTCGATGATGCAATTGTGGTGGTCGAGGCAGTACACGCTAAGCTCGATGGTGGAATGAAGAATGCAAAGAAAGCAACTGAATCTGCGATGAGCGAAATTACAGGAGCGATTATTTCGATTACGCTTGTAATGTCGGCGGTATTTATTCCGGTGTCCTTCTTAGGAGGACCTTCGGGAGTATTCTATCAGCAGTTCGCGATTACTTTGGCAATAGCCATCTTAATTTCGGCAGTAAACGCATTGACATTAAGTCCTGCGTTGTGTGCTATTTTATTGAAGCCACACGATGACACAAAGGAGAAAAAACACAATCTTAAAGACAGATTTTTTATTGCCTTTAATACTTCTTTCGATTCACTTAATAGAAAGTACGTTCGATCTTTAGGATTATTAATTCAAAAGAAATGGATCACACTTGTTGCATTAATTGTTATTTCGGGAATTACTATTTTGTTATTTCAAACTACACCTTCAGGATTTATTCCTAATGAAGACCGTGGAATCATTATGTCAGATTTGACGATGCCTCCAGGAACAACGATGGAACAAACGAAGAAAGTAATTAGCGAACTTGATTCGATTCTTGCCAATATGGACGTAGTAGAAGCACGTATTAATATTGTTGGTTTTAGTTTGCTGAACGGTGTGAACGGTTCATCTTATGCGTTTTCTGTAATTAAATTGAAAGACTGGAAGGATAGAAAAGATGCAGAAGATGAAGTTGGTGCTGTTGTTGGACAGTTATTTGGGAAAACAGCGCATTTTAAAGACGCAAAAATGCTATTCTTTACACCGCCTTCTGTTTCTGGATTTGGTAGTGCCGATGGGTTTGATTTAAAATTGATGGACCAAGGTGATGATAGTTGGCAACAAGTGAGCGAGGTTTCTCAAGCTTTCCTTGCCGAACTGAATCAGCGACCAGAGATTCAGTATGCGATGACAAATTTCAATGCGTCATTTCCTCAGTATCAATTGGATATAAATGTTGAAAAAGCTAAGAATGCTGGAATTTCTGTAAGTGATATTTTTAATACACTTCAAGGGTATTACGGTGGATTGTACACTACAGATTTCAACCGTTTTGGAAAACAGTATAGAGTAATGATTCAGGCAACACCTGAAAATCGTGCAACTCCGGAGTCTATTAATATGATTTCTATCCGAAATGCTAACAATCAAATGGTAGCAATTAGTCAGTTTGTAAATGTTACTCGTGCTTATGGACCAGAATCTGTGAGTAGATTTAACCTTTTAAAATCTGTAACTATTAATGGTAAGGCAAATGCAGGTTATAGTTCTGGTGATGCCATTAAAGCAATTCAGGAAGTCGCTGCAAATCATTTGCCAAACAACTACGAGTATGAATTTTCTGGAATGTCGAGAGAGGAAATTCTTGCAGGAAACCAAGCGATCCTTGTGTTTATGCTAAGTTTGATATTCGTTTATTTCTTGTTAAGTGCTCAATACGAAAGTTATTTAGTTCCATTCTCTGTAATACTTTCTCTTCCTGTCGGAATTGCAGGAGCCATAGGTTTTGTGAAACTAGCCGGACTTGAAAACAATATTTACTTCCAAGTAGCACTTATTATGTTGATAGGACTGCTTGCTAAGAATGCGATTCTTATAGTGGAGTTTGCTTTACAGCGAAGATTACAAGGAATGTCGTTATTCAAATCTGCGGTTGATGGGGCACACGCTAGGTTACGACCAATTTTGATGACTTCTTTTGCCTTTATTCTTGGACTGCTTCCACTTGCGTTTGCAAGCGGAGTTGGAGCTGTAGGAAACAGATCAATTGGTATGGGAGCCGTAGGAGGAATGTTGATAGGAACACTTTTTGGAGTTTTTGTAATTCCAGTACTGTTTGTGGCTTTCCAAGGATTGCAAGAAAAAATTAGCGGTGTAAAAACTGAAACTGATACTGAAACGGAAGTTGAGTAATTCAACATTCAAATAAAATTTTCAAATGAAATTAAACGGAATATATAAAGGAGCATTTGTACTAGGAGTAGCGCTTACTATGCAATCTTGTTTTGTCGCAAAGGATTATAAAAAACCTGATGTTGATATGGCAAATTTGTACAGGCAAGATACACTTAGTACGGATAGTACTTCGATAGGAAATATGTCTTGGAAAGAATTTTTCCAAGATCCTGTTCTGCAAGGAACGATAGAAAAAGGTTTGAAGAATAATATTGATGTCAATCTTGCGATGCAGAATGTTATTGC
>JBBSRP010000031.1:0-18154 GCA_038242935.1 Flavobacteriales bacterium | reverse complement strand
TTGTACAGCAGCAACTACAAAAGTGCTTTTTTTGCTCCGGGCTTTCCGTTGCAATCTGGGCTAAAAAACCTTAAAACAACCAATATGTCAAAATTCACCATAGAGCTTCTACTCCACATCATCGGCATCGGCTCCGCTTCAGGACTTATTTTCAAGAATGATACACTTTATATTATCTCCGACAATTCCAATATTCTTTTCGAATATTCGATGAAGAACAGCGCTCTGACTCATATTCCGCTAACCACAAATCCACCACAGCAGAACATCCAAAAACCACTAAAACCAGATTTCGAAGCCATCACTTCTTACAACGACACCTTGTATGTTTTCGGCTCAGGCTCCACGCCCAACCGAAACAAGATGATTACCGTTCCCGAAAATGACAAAAGCAATTTCAAAGAAATCGACCTTTCAGATTTGTATGCTGTAATGCAAAGCTTCTCCAAAATCGATGCTTCTGAATTTAATATCGAAGGTGTCGCCCACGACGGCGAATCTTGGTATTTCTTACAACGCGGAAACGGCCCATCTTCCCGCAACGGAATCTTCACAGTCAACGGAAATAATTTGACAGATGATTTCTCAATTTTGTATAACGAAGTCAAACTTCCAAAAATCAATGGCATCCGAAGCACTTTTACCGATGCCGTTTTTGCCAACAACACTCTCTATTTCCTAGCCACCGCCGAAGATTCAAATTCCGTTTACGAAGATGGCGAGGTCAAAGGCAGCCTCATCGGAACTTTCGATCTCACAAAAATGAAAGTCAAAAAAACCCAAAAAATCAGCGATACTCAAAAATTTGAAGGATTGACAGTCTTTAAGAATGATGGCAAAGAGATCGAGTTTTTACTTTGCGAGGATAATGATAATGACGATTTGAAGAGCGGGATTTATAAACTGAGGATTGGGAAATAAGAAGACAATACTAAACAATCAAAACAATCTGTCCTCTGCAACTTATCAGAGCCGTAGGCTCGACTTTATTGTAGCGCAGGACTTTAGTCCTGCGATTAAGAATCGATAAGATTATAAGAGAGCCGTAAGCTCGGCTTTATGATTAGCAAGTAATCGAAGGCTAAAACATTTTTAAAATTTGTTTATCTAAATAGCCGAAGAAAAAATAACATTCCTTCTTTATTTCTCCGTTCCTAATTTATAATCCTAAATCAAATCATCAAACAAATAACGTTCGTCATATTCAATTTCAAACTTATCAAGAAGTTCTAAACACTCCTCTCTAAAAGTCTTTTTTGAATGATGCGTTTCTTGATTTTTTATATAGGAATATACATTTTGAATTTGCGACTGACTATAAGAAAACGCCCCATATCCTTCTTGCGATTCAAAACGATGTTTTAAAAATTTTTTATCATTCACAAACTTGGAGGATTTCGCTTTTACCGATTTCATCAATTCAGAAATGCAAACAGTAGGTTTTAAAGACATAAAGCAATGAACGTGATCCTCAACACCATTAACAATAAGACTTTGACATCCCGTGTCATTAATAAATTTTGCAATAACTGCAAAAACTTCACTTCTCCAATCCTTATTCAAAACTGCTTTTCGGTATTTCACAGCAAAAATTATGTGGATGTATATTTGATGATATGTATATGCCATAATAATTTATTTTACTTTGATTTATTTTGAACGAAAGTGCATTAATTAAAATCCAGACATTCACACTTGCCTAAGTACTATATAAATATATAATATATTTTATCTTTCTTGTGGACAATCGTTAATTTTAAAATATTACGATTAAAATAAGTATAAAATACTTTACCTGTAATTTATAACATCGTTCCTATGGAACTTAGAACTGCGCTAATCGTAAAAGCAACGGATTAAAATCCGTTGTTACAATAACGCCATCCCTATGGGATTGAAACGCTGCGGTATTATAATGAAATTATATAAAGTATAAGGAATAACCGTCTGATCGATCCGGAAATCTTAACACAACATCAAAGCTTTGGTGTCGCGATATTATTATTGCAAGATAAAATTCGCCAATAAAAGAAAATATAATGAAATCTCAGAGCCGTAGACTCGTCTTTATTGTAGTGCAGGACTTCAGTCCTGCGATCAACGAACGATAAAAACACAGAAGAGCCGTAGGCTCGGATTTATAATTAACACGTAAGGTCAGAGTTTAAATATATCGATATATTTAAAATTCCTTTATTGCCAATTACAATGAAAATTATAAGGGCCGTTCCTATGGAACTTAAAGCTACGCTAAGCGTAACTGCAACGGATTAAAATCCGTCGTTACAACAATGGTCATCCCTACGGGATTAAGATGACCACTCTATAATATAATAATATAAATAACGTATTGAGAAATAAAAATTTTCATAATCGAAGATTTCAACAAAATATCAGAGCCGTAGGCTCGGCTTTATTGTAGCGCAGGACTTCAGTCCTGCGATCAACGAACAATAAAAACACAGAATAGCCGTAGGCTCGGATTTATAATTAATACGTAAGGTCAAAATTTAAATATATCGATATATTTAAGATTCCTTTATGGCCAATTACAATGAAAATTATAAGGGCCGTTCCTATGGAACTTAAAGCTACACTAAGCGTAACTACAATGGATTAAAATCCGTTGTTACAATAATTTTCATCCCTACGGGATTAAGATGATACAGTATAATAATGAGATTGTAATGTGGCTCAGCGATTGTTCAAGAAAATTAAACTCAAAACACTTTGAAAATCTATTTACTTAATAATAACAAAACTCGTCAAACTTTAATTTTCCTCGTTATAATCGTATCTTCGTTTACTCAATTTTTATTTCAAATATGAATACTTCAAAAATCCTTCTCTTTTTAACTTTACTAATTATGAGTGGCTGCAATCAAGAAAAGAATGAATCCAATTCACTAGACAAATTTGTAGAAGAACCACATTCTTTTGCTCAACCAAACAAGGCGTTTATAAAACATCTAAAATTAGACATTAAAGTAAATTTCGATACTCAAGTAATCAGTGGAACTGCGACTTACGATATTGAAAATAACAATAGTGAGGAAATAATTTTAGATTCGAAATACCTAAATATCGAGTCGGTTACTGCAGATGGAAAAGCCACGGAGTTTTCTTTAGCGAAGTTTGACGATCAATTGGGTCAAGCGCTGAATATCAAAATTGAGAAAAACACCAAGCAGATTGCAATTACCTATAAAACGACCAAAGACACCGAAGCGGTACAATGGCTAAAACCACAGCAAACTGCCGATAAAAAATATCCTTTCTTGTTTACGCAAGGTGAGGCAATTTTGACAAGATCTTGGATTCCGATTCAGGACAGTCCGCAAATAAAAATCACTTACGAAGCCAATGTTCAAGTTCCAAAACACTTGATGGCGGTAATGAGTGCCAAAAATCCAAAAGAGAAAACTCAAGATGGTTTGTATCATTTTACGATGAAACAATCGATTCCTGCTTACTTAATTGCTTTGGCAATTGGTGATATCGAATACAAAGCTATCAGCGATCGTACGGGAGTTTATGCAGAGAAATCAATGCTGGACAAAGTTTACAACGAGTTTTCTGATATGGAGAAAATGGTTTCGGCTGCCGAAAAACTTTACGGTCCGTATGCCTGGGAACAATTTGATGTGCTTGTTTTACCTCCAAGTTTTCCATTTGGTGGAATGGAGAATCCAAGATTAACCTTTGCAACTCCAACCGTTATTGCTGGAGATAAAAGCTTAACCTCGTTGGTTGCGCACGAACTGGCACATTCTTGGTCTGGAAACCTGGTTACAAATGCGACGTGGAATGACTTTTGGCTGAACGAAGGTTTTACCGTTTATTTCGAAATGAGAATTATGGAAGCGCTCTACGGAAAAGAACGCGGAGATATGTTGGCTTTAATCAGCAGACAAGATTTGGATGACGAATTAGACAATCTAAAAGATACTCCTGAAGCTACTAAACTCAAACTAGATCTTAAAGGTCAAAATCCTGATGACAGTATGAATAGCATTGCTTATGACAAAGGATATCTGTTCTTGAGAACGCTGGAGGAAAAAGTAGGTCGCGAAAAATTTGATGCTTTTATCAAAACATATTTTAAAGAACACGCTTTTTCGACAATGACTACGGAGCGATTTGTAGACTATCTAAAACGAAATCTTTTAGAAAAAAACAATATCACTTTCAATACTGATGAGTGGATTTACAAAGCAGGTATTCCAGAAAATCAGGCTATCATAACTTCTGATAAATTTAAAGATGTCGAGAAAATCTTTAAAGATTTCACCACATCTGGTAAATTCGATAGATCAGTAACCAAAGATTGGACGCCACAGGAATGGGTACATTTTATTCGAAATTTTCCAAAAACTATGACTGCTGATCAAATGCAGGTTTTGGACAATAATTTGAATTTGACCAATTCTACAAATTCTTATATTCAAATGGTATGGTATGAGCAAGCTTTAAACCACGACTACCACGGAAATAATATTGATGCTGCAACCGAAAAATTCCTTACCCACGTTGGCCGAAGATGGTATGTAGAAACTCTGTTTAAAGCTTATAAAAGAAATAATAAAATGGAGCAGGCTTTGAAAGTATACGAAAAAGCAAGACCTAATTATCATTCGGTAACGGCAAAAACAATTGATGACTTGCTGGGATATAAAGTGAAGTAAAACATCTAAAAGTTTAATTGTTGAATTTATGAAAAGCGTATTTTTTGCGAAAGCATCAGATTCCGCTTTTTTAAAATTATAAAATCCCACATCCCTTATTCTAATAAAATAATGAACGAAACTTTAGCCTCACCTATTGCACATCAAGCTGATTTTCTATTATCTTGAGATAAAGATTTGCTAGTTTTAGAAAAGATCGAGTTAACAAGAATTATGACTTTTATAGATTTTATAATACTTAAAGATGACACTCCAATCTAAAACAGGTACTAAAAAATTCGAGATTCTTTGTAAATATCTAAGTTAATAATCGATATCTTATAGAAAGTTTCTCTGCGTGAGGGATGGGCGTAGAAATCCTTTCTTGTGGCTTTGCGGAGCAAAAGCTACAAGAAAGATTGGGAACAGACAGCCCGACCTCCCCAACAATGTCATTTCAACTTTTACACAAATTTTCTTTGGGGAGGGCACGCCCAAAAATATAATTTCAATCAACAAAAAACCCTCTACCAAGAGATAACGGGATTTTTACAGGATCTAAAATTTACAATCTACAGTTTTTCAGTTTACTGTTTTTCAGTTTCTTTCTATTTTTCTATTTCGCTTAAACTTTCCATTTTCTTCATTGCCAAAAAGCCTTTGATATCTTCAAAATGCTCTTTTACTCTGTGATCTCCAAACTCGAAAACCTTTGTAGCCAAGCCGTCAAGGAAATCTCTATCGTGAGAAACGAGGATTAATGTGCCGTCAAAATCGCGTAGTGCATCCTTAATAATATCCTTGGTTTTCATATCCAAGTGATTTGAAGGCTCATCGAGAATCAGTAAATTAACTGGTTCCAAAAGCAATTTGATCATTGCCAGTCTGGTCTTTTCTCCACCCGAAAGTACTTTTACTTTCTTGGTAATATCGTCACCTTGAAACATAAATGCACCCAAAATATCTTTGATTTTTGTACGAACATCACCAACGGCAATATCATCAATTGTTGAAAATATTGTTCCGTTTTCGTCCAATAATGCTGCTTGATTTTGAGCAAAATAACCAATTTGTGCATTATGTCCTATTTCGACACTTCCGCTATTGATTTCGATTTGCTTCATAATCGCTTTGATCATTGTCGACTTTCCTTGTCCGTTTTTGCCAACAAAAGCAACTTTATCACCACGCTCAATAACCAAATTTGCATCTTTGAAAATCAAAAGATCTCCGTAAGATTTTGTCAATTCTTTGACCACCACAGGATATTGTCCCGAACGAACCGAAGCTGGAAATTTCAACTTTAGTGCCGAATTATCTATCTCGTCAATTTCTACAGGTACAATCTTTTCAAGCATTTTCACGCGAGATTGTACTGATAAAGTTTTAGAAAACGTTCCTTTAAAGCGATCGATAAATTCCATATTTTCGGCAATCATCTTTTGCTGCTCGTCATAGGCTTTTTGCTGATGCACTCTTCTATCTTTTCGGAGCTCTAAATAATGAGAATATTTGGCTTTGTAATCGTAAATACGGCCCATCGTAACCTCGATTGTTCTATTGGTAATATTGTCTACAAACGCGCGATCGTGCGAAATAACCACAACAGCTTTTGCCGAATTTATAAGAAAATCCTCCAACCACTGAATACTTTCAATATCCATGTGGTTCGTTGGCTCATCCAGTAAAATAAGGTCTGGTTTCTGCAATAATATTTTTGCAAGCTCAATACGCATACGCCATCCACCCGAAAATTCACTTGTAGGTCTTGTAAAATCTGCACGTTCAAACCCAATTCCGATAAGGATTTTTTCGACCTCAGCTTCGTAGTTTATTTCTTCAATTGCATAAAACTTCTCACTTAAATCTGATACGCGCTCAATCAATTTCATATACGCATCCGACTCGTAATCGGTGCGAATTGTTAGCTGATCATTCAAATAATCGATCTCAGCTTTCATTGCGAAAATTTCACCAAAAGCTTTTGACGTTTCCTCCATTACAGTCGAAACGTCGGTAGTCAATAAATGCTGAGGAAGGTATGCAATAACAGCATCTTTCGGCGCAGAGATTCCACCCGAACTAGCCTTAGTCTGACCAGCAATTATCTTTAATAATGTCGATTTTCCCGCACCATTTTTACCCATTAGGGCTATTTTGTCATTTTCATTTATGGCAAAAGAAACATCAGAAAATAAGGTTGTACCGCCAAACTGAACGGAAATATCGTTTACTGTAATCATATAAATTTATGCTTGATTTTTTTGAATTTGCAAAGGTAAGGGAAAATAGTTAACAGTTTACGGATTACAGTTAACAGTGCTTAGTTTGCGGGCAATCTAGTGGAGGTAAAAATTTTCAGTTGATGTCCTGCATTTTGCGTCAAATAGTAGATTGCGAATGTCATTTGAACGTGATAAGCATACTTTTAAAAAAGATAGAAGGTATATAAAGAATACAAATTTGAACATTGAAACATCTGATCATAATTATTAATCCCACTTTCCACTTGCGAACAGTTCACTATTAACGATTAACTAACAAAAAAAAGCAGCTGTAACATCCTGTCACAACTGCTAATAATAAATTTTTCAAATTACAATTCACGTCCAAACTGTAAACCTTTAACTAAAAAGAAAAGCAGCTGCAACAAACTGTCACAACTGCTAATAGATAATTTTCATCTTGGAGCTCACGTTCAAACTGTGAACCGTTAACTGTAAACCGTTAACTAATTTAAATACTCATTCTAAATTCTTCAACAATTGGATCTGCTTTCGCAAAGTCAACTTCTTCAATAAAAAGTTCGACTGCCATTCCAGAAGTTCCAAATCCAGCAAGTCTACCTGATTGAATATTGTTTTTTAATAAAGTGTCGATACCCGCATCTTCGATTTTCATCTGAAGTGCCGTCGCTAAAATTTCGCTTCCTGAAAATATTTTCATTAATGCCATAATATAATTTTTTATTGGTGAAGTTATAAATATTGTGTTGTTGCTATTAAAGATACGAAAAATTATTCCTCTGTGTAATCAAAAACTTCGGGTTCTAGCAGCATCTTGTCTGCAAATACCTCAACGCGCTCGGTATATTTATCAGTAAAAATTATTCGCTGGGTTTTTATAATACTATTCGAAATTCGCATCATCTTTGTTTCGTGGCGCTGTTTTAGTAAAGTATCAGCATCATCAACAATAAACATTTTCAAGCGATTTACATTAAAACCTGCGGTGCTAAACATATGTGCCAGTTTTTCAGGCGTTCCTACAAGCACATCGATTCCAGTTGAAATATAATTCTTGTCATATTCCATATCTCCTTTTTCGTGCACTCCGTAAACCTGAAGTTTATTGTACTGACCTAATTTGTCAAACATTTCTTCTACCTCAAGCACCTTCGCTTTATCTTCAACTATGATCAGTGCACGCGGAGATTCTTCTCCTTCGGCAACTAATTGTTGTAGTACATTAATAACAATTGTCGATGTTTTTCCTGTGCCTTCTGGCGCAATAATCATACAATCTGCTCCACTCTTTATTGTAGAAAATGTATCTTCTTGAATTTCGTTAGCTTCTGTCAAGCCCCATTCAATAAGAGCTTTCTGCAGATCGGGATTTATTTTCTTTAATTTCATTTTAATATTTTTCTTTACTTGCTCGCAAATAGTTTAACATCATTCTCTGTAACCTGCGGCTCTCCCAATATTATCAGCCTCTCTACTACATTGCGCAATTCTCTAATATTTCCAGTCCAATCGTACTGTTTCAATAATTCTATCGCTTCATCAGAAAACTTCTTACAAGTCGATCCATGTTCGCCAGCAATCTTCTCTGCAAAATGACAAATCAGTAATGGAATATCTTCACGACGATCATTTAAAGCTGGAACTTTTATCAAGATTACTGCCAATCGATGGTACAAATCTTCGCGAAAGCGTCCTTCTGCAATTTCAACTTTCAAATCTTTATTGGTGGCGGCAACCACTCTCACATCTACTTTGATTTCTTTTTCGGCTCCTACTCTACTGATTACGCTTTCTTGCAATACTCGCAATACTTTGGCTTGCGCCGAAAGACTCATATCACCTATCTCATCAAGAAAGATAGTTCCTTTGTGTGCGGCTTCAAATTTTCCTGCCCTATCTTTTACTGCCGATGTAAATGCTCCTTTTACATGTCCAAAAAGTTCACTTTCGATTAATTCCGAAGGTATCGCGGCACAGTTTACCTCTATCATTGCTGCACCAGCTCTATCACTTTTTTCGTGAAGTTGATGTGCTACTAATTCTTTTCCGGTACCATTTGGCCCTGTAATTAGAACTCTAGCTTCGGTCATTGCAACCTTTTCGATTATATCTTCTATATGATTGATTTCGGCACTATTACCGATCATTTCATAATTCCTGCTAACTTTTTTCTTTAGAATACGATTTTCTGTCGCGAGCTGTTTTCTATCCAAAGCATGTCTGATGGTGTTGAGCAGACGATTAAGATCAGGTGGTTTTGAAATATAGTCAAAAGCACCCATTCTCATTGTTTGTATCGCTGTTTCCATATCGCCGTGACCAGAAATCATCACGATGGGAATTTCAGGTTTTAAAGCTCTTGCGGCTTCCAAAACTTCGACACCATCCATTTTGGGCATTTTTATATCACATAAAACAAGATCGTAATCATTGTTTTTTATTTTCTCTAATCCAGCAAGGCCATCTTCGGCATCTTCAACAATATACTGATCGTTTTCTTCAGAAATAATCTTGGATAAGACTCTGCGAATTGACGCTTCGTCTTCTATAATAAGTATTCTGCTCATAATAATTTTTTTACAATAAAGCTTAGCAGTAAATCAATGCTAACTTAATACTTCAGCCATTTGTACATCTCTTTCCATGATGGTTTCTTTCCGTACATCAAAATTCCTACTCTATATATTTTGGCTGCAAACCAAACAGTAAAGAAGAATGTTGCAAAGAGCAGTAGTACCGAAACACCAATTTGCCATAGCGGCACCCCAAACGGAATTCGCATCATCATCACAATTGGAGAAGTAAGTGGAATCATTGAGAAAGCTGTTGCCACCGTGCCGTGTGGGTCTTTTAGAACTGCAAAGAATCCAACATAAATTGCCAACATTAATGGCATAATTATCGGTATTAAAAATTGCTGAGAATCTGTCTCACTATCTACCGCAGCTCCAATTGCCGCATAAAATGA
This sequence comes from Flavobacteriales bacterium, assembly GCA_038242935.1. GTDB lineage: Bacteria > Bacteroidota > Bacteroidia > Flavobacteriales > Flavobacteriaceae > Flavobacterium. The sequence continues at coordinate 8,276 of JBBSRP010000031.1, read as the reverse complement.
ACTGTAAAGAAAATAACCTCCTATAAAATAAACTAGGAAACCTATTAAAATAGTTCCAATTGGTAGATTCCACAATTCTTTAATATACAACTGCAATTTTCCAGCTTCGGTCTGAGCAGCTGCCATCATTTCTGGTGAGGCTGCATTTTGATTACTCATATCAACGTTGAATAACATCGAAACTCCAAATAAGAGAATCACACCAATTATTGCCCATATTATAAATTGAAGAACTCCTGCCATAGATGTACCGATGATTTTCCCCATCATCAATTGAAATGGTTTCACAGAAGAGATAATAATTTCGACAATTCTATTAGTCTTTTCTTCAATGACGCTTCGCATAACCATATTTCCGTAGATAATAATAAACATCATAATTAGATAACCAAAAGCAGCGCCGATTGCAACTTTTATTTCGTTAAGTCCTTTAACACTCTCTCCTCCTGTAGCTTTTACTAAGTTTAAAATAACCTTTGCTTGAGCCTTCTTGATTACATCGGTATCGAGACCATCAGCAGTAAGATTGGCGTTGGTAAGTTTTTGTTCAATTTTATCCTCTACAGAATTCACATAACTAGCCGGTGGACTTTCATTGGAAATATATTCAATAGAAGTTTCAAGATTTCTAAGGTTTGTCTCTTTTGGAATAAATATAATGCCTTCATAACTTTTGGCAGTCACACTATCTCGCAGCACTTGCATATCTACAGTAGATTGATCTAGGTATTTATAGTCGGAGTCACTTTTAAATTCATCGACAAATAATCCTGTCTGATCGTGAATTGCAATTGTCTTTATATCCGATTTCATATTGCTCAAGTAGGCGATGAGAACTCCAATCACGACCAGTAATAGTGGACTTAGAAAGGTCATTACAATGAAAGACTTATTTCGAACTTTGGAAATAAATTCTCTTTTAATTATTAATGTCAAAATACTCATAGACTGATAAGCGATTTAATTTTTTTATAAAAACAGACTGTTATTTTTCGCGAACGCTTTCTATGAAGATATCGTTAACTGTTGGAATTTTTTCGACAAAATGTGTTACTTGTCCTGATTGAGTAAGCAAATGCAGTAACTCATTTGGACCGGCATTGCCTAGTTGTATATTAAACTTCAATTCGTCATTAAGCGATTTGAAATTTGTTTGAGTTAAACTAAATTTCTGCGTCACGTCATACATCAACTTTTCTACATTGTCAGACATAATGCCCACTTCGTATGTATTAGTGCGGTATTGTCTCTTAACCTCATTAAGAGGACCTTCAATTATTTTATTAGCTTTATGTATAAGAGCAATGTGATCGCATAGCTCCTCAACACTTTCCATGCGGTGTGTAGAAAAGATAATAGTTGCTCCACCTTCTTTCAATGCTAGAATTTCGTCTTTTATGATATTTGCATTTACAGGATCGAATCCAGAAAAAGGTTCATCAAAAATTAGAAGCTTCGGTTTGTGTAAAACTGTCACGACAAACTGAATCTTCTGAGCCATTCCTTTTGACAGCTCTTCAATTTTCTTGTTCCACCAACCTTTGATGTCCAATCTTTCAAACCAATAATCCAATTGCTTTTTTGCTTCTACTTTGCTAAGACCTTTCATCTGCGCTAGGTAAAGACATTGCTCTCCTACTTTCATAGATTTATAAAGTCCACGCTCTTCTGGCAAATATCCAATATACTGCACGTGCTTAGGTTGCAATTTCTCGCCATCAAGCAAAATCGTGCCGCTATCGGGTAATGTGATCTGATTGATAATTCGGATTAGAGAGGTTTTACCTGCTCCATTAGGACCAAGAAGTCCATAAATGCTGCCTTTGGGTACAGATAGTGATACTTCATTAAGTGCTTTGTAATCTCCATATTGCTTAACTACTCTATCAACTTCAAGAATGTTTGCCATCTAATATTTTAATTTAGGTAAAAGTATATAATTCATTGCACAAAGGCTTTCTTTTACACAAAAAACCCATCCAAAATTCTTGCGAATATAAGGATGGGAAAAATTGCTATGAAAAAGATTTTTACCAGTTACCAACTAGTAATCCTCAAATATAAAAATATTTTTTAGTTTATGAAAACATATCTTTTACTTTCTCAAAAAAAGATTTATCTGACTTTTCAGGATGTGGCATAAAATTATCATCATCTAAAGTTTTTTCGAAGAAGTCTTTCTGTTCTCTGCTTAAAGTTTTTGGAGTCCAAACATTTACGTGTACAAGCAAATCACCTGTTCCATAACCGTTGATATTGGTAATTCCTTTGCCTTTAAGCCTAAGTATTTTACCCGACTGAATACCTTCTTCCAACTTTATTCTAACTTTACCATTTACGGCATCAATATCTTTTGATGCTCCAAGTACAGCCTCGCCAAAAGAAATATATAAATCAAGATGAAGGTTTTCTCCTTCACGTTTTAGTGTTTCGTGCTCAACTTCTTCAATTGCAACAATTAAATCTCCAGGAATACCATTTCCGGGAGCGTCATTTCCTTTATTGGAAACTTTAAGCTGCATTCCGTCAACCACTCCCGCAGGAATTTTGACCGACACTGTTTCATCTTGCAAAACCATTCCTTGAGCATCTGCTGCTGCAGGTTTGCTTTCGATGGTCTGACCTGAGCCACCGCAATTGGGACAAGTGCTGGCAGACTGCATACGTCCCAAAATAGTATTGGTTACACGCATTACCTGACCTTGACCATTACAAGTAGTACAAGTTTTATATTTTACGCCTTCGGCCTGAATCTTGCGTTTTACTTTAATTTTTTTCTCAACACCGTTTGCAATTTCTTCAAGTGTCAATTTAACTTTGATGCGCAGGTTCGTCCCTTTTACGCGACGCTGACCTCCGCCTCCGCCTCCAAATCCGCCGAAACCACTAAAGCCACCTCCGCCGCCGCCAAAGATGTCACCAAATTGACTGAAGATGTCGTCCATATTCATATGTCCACCACCATAGCCTCCTTGACCTCCATCAAAAGCCTGATGTCCATACTGGTCATACTTCGCCTTCTTTTGCGGATCACTCAAAACTTCGTAGGCCTCAGCAGCAAGCTTAAATTTATCTTCAGCTTCTTTATCACCAGGATTTTTGTCAGGGTGATGCGCAATTGCTTTTTTACGATATGCTTTTTTTATTTCCTCAGGAGTAGAACTTTTGGTAATACCTAAGATTTCATAAAAGTCTTTTTTCATTATTTATTGTGAATTTTTTAGCCTACTGACCAGTGACTACTTGTGGAAAACGAATAATCTTGTCGCCCAATTTATACCCTTTTTGAATTACATCTACAATTTTACCTTTTAATTTAGGAGTAGGAGCAGGAATCTGAGTAATTGCTTCTGCAAAATCTGCATTAAAAGCATCTCCAGCTCTCACCTCAATTTCTTCGAGTCCTTTTGATGCAAGTGTATTGATTAATTTTGCTTGAATTAACTCAACTCCCGTAATAAGTGGATTGTCATCAGACTTTTTAATTTCGGTTAACGCTCTATCAAAATCGTCCAGTACTGGCAATAGTGAATTTAAAACGTCCTCATTTGCAGTTTTAAACAACTCCATACGTTCTTTTGCGTTGCGTCTTTTAAAGTTTTCAAATTCTGCAAAAAGTCTCAAAAATTTATCTTTTTCCTTGGCCAAATCTTGTGTCAATTGTTCCTCAATAGAAATCTCTTCAACTTCATCATTAAGAATTTGCTCGGCATTTGCATTTTGCTCCAATGTAGAATCGTCAAACTCTTGCTCTTTTTCAGTGTTTTCAGTTGTCATACCAACAATATTTTTAAATATATTTTTAAAATTCATTTGTTTACCACAATGCAATAGTTTTGCCACTTTAAAATGCGTGCCAAATTGTCATTTAAAAATACTGAAGAGAGATAGTACCGAAACATATTTGCTACATTGACATAAATATTTTGGATTATCAGAAGTGTTTATAGTTGAATTTGCTAAGAAATTAATCCGCAAGGAGATCTTTTAATGCTTCCTCGACTTCTGTAAATCTGAATTTGTATCCTTCAGAAATTATCTTTGAAGCATCAACCTTTTGACTATCATAAAGCAAAGAAGCCATTTCACCTACAAATGGCTGAACCAAAAATTGTGGAATATTGGGAAGTATAATACGTTTGCCTAACTGTTTTGCTATAGCATTTACAAACTTTTTATTAGTAACTGGTTGTGGCGCCACCACATTGTAAATGCCACTAAGATGATTTGTGAGCGCAAAATAATAAATTTTTACAGCATCTTCGATATGAATCCAAGATTGCCACTGATTGCCACTGCCAAAGACCGCTCCAACACCCATGGATATAGGTTTTACGAGGCTCTGCAAAGCAGTACTTTCCTCAGCTAGTACCAAACCAGTGCGCAAATAACAGGTGCTGACTCCGATTTTATTAAAAAGTCGAACGCTGTTTTCCCACTTCTCAACCACATTCCCCAAGAAATCGTCGGCATAATCTGTAAAAGACTCATCATAATTTTGATCCATGTGTGATGGATATACAGATATGCCAGAAGCGGAAATGATTTGTTTTACTTGATGTGGGTTTTCTTTAAGTATTTTGTAAAGTAGATTTCCCGACAAAATTCTGCTGTGTAGAATTTCCTGTTTATAGGAATCACTCCATTTTTTTGTAATGGTAGCTCCCGCCAAATGTATAATAGCATCTACACCAATAAGCGCACTTTCGTCAATAATACATTGCTCGGGATTCCAATAAAATCCGTGGAAACTCGGCATGCTTTTAATCTTGTCTTTGTCTGTAGTAAGATAATTTATATGTATTCCGTTTGACAGTAAAAGATTTGACAGATGCGTCCCGATTAGGCCTGTCGCTCCAGTAATTAATACTTTCATATTGATGTGATTTCCTAATTTATAATTTGCGGCAATTGCTAAGCTACAACCACTTCACATCAATAAAAAGAATTTTAAAGCATGTTTAACTTTAGAAAAATTACTTCTTAATGCTTTTTAATTTTATGCTCCACTCAAAGACCATTTCCGAGACTATATCGCCTTGTTGATTAATTCCTTGCGAACGTAAATTTAGAATCTGTCCTTCTTTGGTTTTTATAGCATCATTGATAGCAGCGGCAACCTCAGAACCTTGATGACAGCTGAAAATTATTTCACCCTTCGCTTTTTTCTGAAAATCCATCTTGCAATTGGTCACAAGCATTGAGATCGATTCGCCAACTTCCTGCAACTCCTTCATAACGAGTGCGCCTGTACTTAGCTCAGCTGCCATAGATTGTGCTGCAAAATAAATAGAATTAAATGGATTTTTATTTATCCAACTTTCTCTTATTCTCACAATACAACTAGTATTATTTATCTCCTTAACCCGCACCCCGCATAGATAAGCCGAAGGAAGTTTGGCAATTAGAAACCAGTTAATATTTGAAGAAGAGATTTTCATAGTGTCAATTTTAATACAATATAAGAAAAGATTTGACAACCTTATTTGTTAATTTAAAGTTAATATTTAGTACTTTGCAAAACACAGTACTGTTCTTTAGCCATATATTTGCATAAGACAATATCAAACTATACACACAATGGAAAAAAACAATCAAAATATAGTAGCGTTTTTTACGCATTTAAGCGGACTCCTTCAATATACGTTTCCGTTTATTAGCATCATTATTCCACTTATTGTTTGGAGTACATCTGACAAGAAATTAATTGTAAAAAGACATGCAGCAGAAGTTTTTAATTTTCAACTAAGTGTTTTGATCTACTCAATTATCGTAACAATTCTTGCAATTCCATTTTTAATTTATGGTTTCGGAACTTTTTTTACTTGGAATGATTTAATTACTGGAGCAGATGTAAATTTCAGCAATTACTCGGATGCTATTTTACCACTAACCTTCGGGTTTATTATTATCGGAATTTTAGCTTTGGCGAAAGCCGCCGAATTCTTTCTGATAATCTATGCGGCTATTGTTGCAGCAAGAGGAGGATTTTTTAATTATCCTGTCTGCATCAAATTTATAAAATCTACTGAAACTGCAGTTTTGGATGTCGAAAACCTTTCCACTCACTAAGAAAAAATATTAATATGATAATGCTTCACAAATGAATATAGAAAACACAAAAGCGCAGATGCGTAAGGGAGTTTTAGAGTTTTGCATTTTATCGGTTCTCAAAAAAAATGATGCCTACACCTCTGAAATACTCGAAACCTTAAAAAACGCAAAGTTACTGGTGGTTGAGGGTACAATTTATCCGCTACTTACAAGACTGAAAAATGATAATCTTCTTAATTACCGATGGGAAGAATCATCATCAGGACCTCCCCGGAAATATTATGGATTAACAGAAACGGGAGAAATATTTCTTAGAGAATTAGGGAATACGTGGACAGAATTATCAGACGCAGTAAATATTATAACCTCGCAAAACAACAGTCATGAATAAAACAATAAACATCAACCTGGGCGGACTCTCTTTTCATATTGATGAAGATGCTTATCAAAAATTGTCTCGCTATTTTGAGGCTATAAAATTATCTTTATCTAAATCCGGTAGCCAAGATGAAATCATCAGAGATATTGAACTTCGTATTGCAGAACTTTTTATCGAATGGCAGACGGCACAAAACCAAGTGATCACACTGTCGCAAGTAGATCAGATGATTGGAATAATGGGACAACCCGAAGATTACAGAATTGATGACGAGACAGAAGAAACATATACTACTTTTCAATCAGCGAAGACTTACAAAAAACTTTACAGAGATACCGAAAAAGGAATGATTGGTGGCGTATCATCAGGACTTTCGCATTACTTTGGGATTGATGTAGTTTGGATTCGTATTTTATTTGCTGTAGTGGTAATTGCAGGATTTGGAACTGGTGTCATAATCTATCTTATATTATGGATTGTAACTCCAGCAGCAGTTACGACTGCCGAAAAACTTGAAATGACAGGTCAGGCAGTGAACATTTCTAATATAGAACGAAAAGTACGTGAGGAATTTGACAATGTTTCCAACAGACTGAAAAACATCGATTATGACGAGATGGGAAAGCAGTTCAAAACTGGTGGTACCCGCATGGCCGATAATTTTGGCGGAGCTATGCTTTCTATCATCAACGTATTTGCAAAAGTTTTAGGAGCATTTATCCTTTTTATTGCAGCGTCTACCTTAATAGGTTTACTGATCGGATTGATTACAATGGGCAGTAGCAGTTTTGTCAACTTCCCTTGGTATGATTATGCCGAAGCTTCAAATTACACAAACTTTCCCCTATGGGCAGTTAGTACATTGTCTTTTATTGCAATAGGAGTTCCGTTTATTTTCCTTTTTGTACTCGGAATCAAACTTGTAGCTCCATCTGTAAAAGCGATGAATTCGGCACTGAGATATGTACTTGTATCTCTGTGGTTGCTGAGCGTTGCTGTTTTAATATTTATCGGAGTTCAACAAAGTTCGGCGGTAGCTTATGATGCAAAAACCTCAACAAAAGAGATTTTAAATGTTGCAGTCAATGATACATTAAAAATAAAGTTTAAATATAATGATTTATATGCAAGCAATTTGAATTCTAATTATGACTTTAGAATAACTCGAGATGAAAATAATCAGAAAGTAATTTATTCTAATAGTGTCGAAATCGTTATTGCTACTACAGATCAGCCGCAAGCATATCTACAGATTGAGAAAAAAGCTGATGGCGCATCATACCAAGAAGCAAGAAAAGCATCCGAACAAATTTTATATAAATATGAAGTTCAGAATAATACTTTGATACTCGACAACTACTTTACCTATAACGTAGCTAATAAATTCAGAAACGAAAAAGTAAAATTATATCTTTATCTGCCAGATCATCAGATCATAATGCCAGATAGTTCGATGAAATATTATGACGATTCTGATCAAAATGTTTTTGACACAGACTATTCCCAAGTATTTTTCTATAAAGTAAAAAACAACAGTTTACAATGCATTAGCTGTGACGATTATATATTGACTGAAAAAAAATCTACAGAAATTGATACAGTATCTAAAAAAAATATAGATTCGCTTGACACAATCAGCAATGTAAAAAAACGTACACGAAAATATTCATACAGATATAATTCCAACTAAAAACCACTACTTATGCAACGAATTCTTTTACACCTATCCAAAGTACTTTTGCTAACGGCAACATTATTTATGTTATCCTGCGGAAATTCACAAATTGTAGAAAATCTGAATCCTTCTAAGAAAACAACAGAAGCTGTTGATGTTACCGCCGAT
>JBBSRP010000030.1:0-18358 GCA_038242935.1 Flavobacteriales bacterium | reverse complement strand
TAAACAGTTGCACGCAAATGTTTTGATAATGCATTTACAACCGAAACACCTACACCGTGAAGTCCACCAGAAACTTTGTAAGAATCTTTGTCAAATTTTCCACCTGCTCCAATTTTTGTCATTACAACTTCCAGCGCCGAAACACCTTCTTTCTTGTGCATATCAATTGGAATACCACGACCGTTATCTAAAACAGTTACAGAATTATCCTCGTTGATTGTAACAGCAATCGTGTCACAATGTCCTGCCATAGCCTCATCAATAGAGTTATCTACAACTTCGTACACCAAATGGTGAAGACCTCGAACACCAATATCTCCAATATACATCGAAGGACGCATTCTTACGTGCTCCATCCCTTCTAATGCCTGAATACTATCTGCTGAATAACTATTTTTATTAACTTCTTCGCTCATATTATTTTGTTCTCTGATGTGATTTTTGTATAACACGCAAATATAAGGATTCTCGATGAATTTATGAGATTTAATGCTTGCAAACAGCTCAAAGTTATCAACATTTAACACTTATTTACTGTCATTTCCAAGCGCTTAGAGCCAAAAAAAACCGCATTGCTGCAGTTCTATATATTGGTTCAGAATAATCTTGGGAGATTACCCTAATTGAGGAAATTATAAGATATCATTAATCACATATTCACTCGCATTGATCTTGAACCTATGCTCTTTTTTTTGACTTATTAAGGCTTTCGCCAAAGGTGAGTCGACTGAGAGTCCATAAATAGTATGACCGTCAATCGTAGTCTTCGGTAAAGCTACCGACATCAAGAAAAATGTTGCATTTGCTTTAACCAGACTTCCTAAAACAACTTTATCAGATTTTCTGCCGAAGTTAATCTCGTCAAAAGTTTTCTTAGCAGCGACATTTTCCAATATTTTATAATTCAACTTTTCCTGCTCGAGGTGCATCATAGACAAAGCGGTCTCGTGCTTGTCCCCGGCAGAACCCTTACTGTCATTTTTTGCATCTTCAGTAAGGGCCGAGATCATATCTTTAAAAACATCAATCTTATCCTGAATATTTTGCGCATAATACGCACATACATTTTCTTTAAAAGTCATAGGACGAGATTTTGTAATTCAGAATTATGTTAGAAATCAAATTTATAGCTAGCACCAACTACACCTTGCAATCCTTGTACAGGGTAATCAAGCCATTTCTCGTAGCTTTTGTTGGCCAAGTTATTTCCTCTGATAAAGAAGTTTAAACGATCGCTGAATTTATAATCAACGTGAATATTCGCATCGAAATAACTTTCTAAAGTAACAACACTTGCGTCGCCAATTATATTAGAAAACTGCTGAATATCTTTGCGTTCTCCTGTAAAGAAAAAGTCTGCTCCAGCCGAAATTTTATCTGTAAAAGCAACCTCAACATTTGCTCCAAGTTTTACTGCTGGCATATTCCAAGCTTCGGCAACATCTTCTACTCCGTAATCGCTAAAACTTCCATTAATTCCTACTGATACCTTATCTGAAAAGTCTGCTTTCAATTCACCATAGAAAGCTATTGTTCGCAACTTTCCATAAGCGATTCCAAATGAATTCCCGAAAGCATAACTTGGCAATACCGCCTGCTCATCATAATCATTGCTTTTAAAGAATGCTTTGTTGCGCTCATTTGTGTAAGAAGCACGAATATTATATCCAACGCTACTTGCCAGTTTACCTTTTAATCCTGCAGACAAATCATACTGCTTATCTGTTGGATTAACTCCAAACTCTGGTGACATATAAGGATTGATATTAGAAAAATCTCTATAAGAATTTTGTTGTAATCCACCTTCTGCTCCAGCATAAAACACCATAAGATCTCCCACTAAATCAATCGAAGCTGTTACGTTTGGATAAATATAAAAGCTGCTTTTATCATTTTCAACATCCATACTGTAGAAAGCTGATGCGCCAATATTAAAAGACCAATCGTTTCTAACCAACGAAAAACTTGGCTGAACTCCGATATTTACAAAACCGTACTGCGATGGTGTAAACTCGTAGTAAGGCTGTTTAAAACTTCCACCTACATAGTCCACAACAAAGTTTGACTGAATCTGCAAATCGTTTACATCAAAACTAATCTTAGGTTTAATAATCAGTCTATTTTCTTCAGATTTATAAGAATCCCAAAAACGATTGTACTTTACCTCTACTCTATTAAAAATACTTTCGTTTAATTCTACAACAGATCCAACGTGCACATTGTGATAAGTGTGCTCTGGATTGATACTATTAATAATTGAGCTCGTTGCCTCTGGAGTAAGACTTGCGGCAAATCCTTCTGGAAGTCCGTACCAGTTGTACGATTGGTTTTGATATCCTGCATCTACTTTCCAAGATAAATCCTGAACATTGTAGCCGTAAGTCAAGTCAAGTGATGAGTCGTTGTAATCATCATCTAAAAATATATTTTTTACTCCACCTTCAGACGAGATATGTCTCAGCATTCCGCTCACGTAACTATTATCTCCCACAGGTTGAGTTACGTAAAGTTCCCCCAAAATCGTTCCGTAGTTACCAAGTCCAATTGTCGCAAAATTGCTAAATAACTGTTCTGACTTCTTTTTGTCAACTCCTGCTGCGCGTCCTTTGCTAGGTGTAAATGTTGAAGCTACTGGAAATGAAAAGATATTATATTTTATCTCTTCTTTTTTTTCGTTATCCTCGTCATCCATTTTCGGAGTTTCTTTCAGCTTAAAAGCATCCGAAATAGTCGGTGTATATGGTTTGACAACATTGACAACTTCAGTACCGATATTCTCATCTTTCTTTTGCGAAAACATCGTTTGTGCAGCAAGTAAAATTAATAATGCAGTACTATATTTTTTATTTAAAATCATAATTTTCTTTTATAAAATATCAATCGAAATGGAAACTTAATGAGCAGCAGAAACTGTTCTTTAATTTTGAACTGATGAATTGGTTTTCGACTCTTCTCCTTTAATTTTTGCAAGTTCAGTTTTAGCTTCTTCTACCACATCTGGGTAAGCGGTGAAATTCTTAATAACACTTTCCAGAATATAAGTCGCTTGAAAACTGTCCTTCAAACCGTAAAAGTTCTTAGCCATTACAATCAGTCCTTTTGCTCCAAAATATTTATAGCTTGAATAATTCTTTGTTAGTTTTTGAACTGCAGCATTTGATACTTCAAATTTTCCATCTTTATTTTTAAAGTATGCATCATAGTATAATGCTTCTGCAGCAAGTTCACCCGTAGCGATTTTTAATAAATTTGCGTAAGCAGTACGAGCTTTCGTCTCATCATTAGTTTTGATAGCAGAACGAGCTACAATAATTTGAGCATCAGCTTTTACTTTAGAATCAGTTTTTGGATTGCTTAAAACTTTGTCTGCATAGATTTCGGCATTGCTGTAATCCTTCTGCTCGTAATACGTCTTCATTAAATTCGCTTGCGCAAAAGTTACGTTTTGCGGAAAGTCAGCTTCTGTTTCCAATCGTTTTAATGTTGAAATCATTTTTGTAACATCTGCTTTCTTGATATAGATTTCTGCCAATCTTGCAAGTGACTGCTCTGTAAATTCACTTCGCTGCTTGCCCACCACATATTCATAATTCGCAATTGCATTATTTGGCAAGCCATCATTAAAGTACGATTGAGCCAAGTAGAAATTAGCATTCAAAGAGTGCAAACCATTTGGAAAACTAGAAATATAAGATGAAAGAGCAGCAATTGCAGGTTTAGTTTCATTCTGTAGGTATTTCTTCTCAGCACTTTTGTAAGTGTCATTATCCAAATCTACATCCGAAACTTCAACAAACGCTAATGTTTTTACCCACGCCGCATATTCATTAACTCTTCCCGAGTCCATATATATTAGCCTAGCCGTTGCAACTGCTTCAAGTGCTTCTGGAGATTGTGGATAATCCGCAGCTACTTTTTTAAATTTAGCTAAAGCGTCATTATCTTTTTCAGCATTGTAGTAAACCAATCCTTGACGTAAGATAGCTTTTGAACTATACAAACCGTTTTTGAATTCAGAAACCAACTTATCGTAAATCTTTAATCCTAAATCCGTTTTGTTTTCGGCGATATAGGTATTTCCAAGTTCAAACATCACATCATCTCTGTAATTAGATTTTGGAAACTGATCAAGAAATTTATTTAAGTCTTCAATTTTTCTGTCGTTTCTAGCAACAAAACCATAACTGATTGCTTTCTGGTACGCTGCATAATCGGCATCGATACTTTTTAGTTCGATTGCTTTGTTGTACGCGTCCATCGCTGGCCAATATTTTCCAGAAACAAAGCGGCTGTCTCCAAGTCTTAGATAAGAATCGTTAAGACGTACATTTTCTTTTGGCGAAGCATCGATCTGCTTTTGGAAATAATCTCCCGCTTGATCGTATTCTTTCAATTTAAAATATGTGTATGCAATATTGTAATTGCTGTTTTTAAATTCAGGAGTGTTTTTGGCTTCCGCCGAATTTATAAACTGCTTAAATGTGATAAGTGCTGTACTGAAATTATCTAAAACATATTCTGTTTCGGCTTTCCAAAAAGTCGCTCTAGCCGAAAATCTAGCATTGCGAGGTTCGTTAATAGACTTCGTAAATAATTTTAAAGCTTCGCTATAACTTCCGTCCGTATATAATTCCAATCCTCTATAAAAAGCAACTTTCTGAAATGCAGTTCTATTCGAAGATTTGTTTTTCTCTAATAAATCTAAAGCTCCTTGGTAGTTTTTTGATGTAATATAAGAATCAATCAAGAGATTCTCTATTTCCGCCTTCGCTGATGATTTTGGATATTTCTGAATAAATGCAGACAAAACTTCTGGTACAGACTGATATGAGTTTCCTATTTCATAACTCACTTTGGCATAATTTAAAGCTGCATCTTCTTGAATTTGTTCGTCAAACGACATTTCTGAAGCATTTTTGAAAGCGTTCAAAGCTTGTAATTTCTTATCTGTCTTCAGATAACTTTCGCCCAAGTGGTAATAAGCATTTTGTGCAACCGAATCATTTCCGCCTACAATTTTATTAAATTGAGCAATTGCATTTTCAAAATCATTCTGCTTATAGTACGCATAACCTAATTGATAGTAATCTGTATTATTCCATTTTCCCTTTTTACCTTTATATTGATTTAGGTACGGAATCGCCTCATTATACTTCTCTAGATTGAAATAGCTTTCGCCAATAATCTTATTTAATTCAGATTTTTCAATCGCATTGCTTTTGGCCATAGCCGCCTTCCCTAATTCAATAGCTTTGTCAAATTTCCCCAATTTGAAATTCATATCTGCCTGAAAGTAAGAAAGCTTCTCTTTGTACTTTTCTTCTCCCGAAACTTCGTCAAAATATTTGGTAGCTTCTTTATAGTCGTCACCTTCATAAGCCATAAACCCTAAGTAATATTTAGCTTGAGATCCATACTCTTTAGAGTTCTGAACTTTAGAAAAATATGTCGTCGCTTCTTTCTTTTTCTTCGCAGTAAAAAAAGCATATCCTTTTTGGAAGTCAAAACGCTCTTGATCTTTTTTGCTAAGTGAATTCTCGTCCACTTTATCAAACCAACTTAAAGCTTGAGGATATTTACCTTGATCAAAGTAAAAATGTGCAACTTCTATATAAGCTTGATTTTGTTTAGTGCTGCTTGGATAATCACGAACAAAATTCTCCATTTTAGAATCAGCATCTTGTTGCTCTAAGCGTATCGCAGCATTTGCACTATAGTAAGCGCAATCTCCCTTAATATCAGCGTTATTAGTTTCGGCTTTTACTTTATCAAAAAGTATTTGAGCGGAAAGATATTGCTTGTTATTGTAGAGGTAAAGTGCTTTGTCGTAATCTTTTAACTCGTGAGTGTAAATTTCCGAGTTTTGTGCCGAGACTGTCGCGACGGTAAATAGCGAAATGGTAAATAATAATCGAGCGTATTTATGCATTATCTGTGGGTTTTTATCAAAAATTCAAAAGTAAGAATCTGCAACTGATAACGGCAACATCTTAACAAATATTATACACATGATATTAACAAAAGCTTCTTATCCTAAAATATAAACCACAATAAAAATAGAGTCAAACAAGCTATTGTGATTTTTTTGCAATAAGCTTTGAATCCGCCCCCATACTTATTACTTTTACCACTTAAACATATAAAAATGGCAGAACCAATTGTTTTTTTGCGAAATGTTACGATCTCACAAGAAACCCGTGTAATTATATCAAATCTAAGTCTTGAAGTGCAACGCGGCGAATTTATCTACATTATCGGAAAAACAGGTTCTGGAAAGAGTAGTTTAATGAAAACTCTTTACGCAGATATGCCATTGCAAGAAGGTCAAGCAACCATTGTAGGGTATGACTTAGCTGCGCTCAAGGAAAGTAATATTCCTTACCTGCGCCGTAAAATTGGAATCGTATTTCAGGATTTCAAATTACTTCCAGACCGCAATGTCTATGACAATATGCTTTTTGTACTCCGTGCAACTGGTTGGAAGGAAAAAACGGATATGGATCAGAAAATTAACGAGGTTCTCGATCGTGTAGACCTACTTACTTTTGCGCACAAAATGCCACACCAACTTTCTGGTGGTGAGCAACAGCGTGTAGCAATTGCACGTGCTTTGCTTAATGACCCTGAACTTATTCTTGCAGATGAGCCGACAGGAAATTTAGATCCACAGACAAGTGTGGAGATTATGGAAGTGCTTCGTAAGATTAATGAGAACGGTCAGACAGTAATTATGACTACCCACGATTATGCATTAATATTAAAATTTCCAGCAAAAACACTTAAATGCGAAAATGCATCTATATTTGAGGTCGTGCAAAGAACAGTATAAATGCTATCAATCTTAATTCCTACATATAATTACAATGTCTTCCCATTAGTTCTAAAACTTTGGGAGCAATGCCGGAAACAGCAAATTGAATTCGAAATCCTTTGTCAAGACGATGGATCACAATCAATTTATAATATTGATAACAATGAAATTGCAACCCTAGAAAATTGTCAATTTTTTATTAGCGAAGAAAACATAGGAAGAGGAAAAAATATAAACTCTCTTTATAAAAAATCACAGTATGAGTGGCTTCTTATATTAGATTGCGATGTAATGCCTATATTGGACAACTTTATTGAAAATTACTTAAATGCAATACAAGATCCTCAAGTAAAAGTCTGCTATGGTGGAATCTCTTACAAAAAGGAACGTCCCGATCAATCTCACATTCTTCGTTGGATTTACGGCTATAAACGTGAAAGTTTGTCTGCCGAAAATAGACAAAAGAAACCCTATCAATCTTCTCTTACTTCCAATCTCCTTATAAGCAGAGCAGTTTTCAAAGAAAATAGATTCTCAGCCATTATTACCAAATACGGCTATGAAGACCTTGTGTTTTTCCACGATCTTAAGTTAAAAAATATTCCCATTTTCCATATCGAAAATGCAGCGATGCACATCAATCTAGACAACTCAAAAGTCTTCCTGAAAAAGACTCGAATCGGAATCGAGAATCTTGATTACTTGACAAACTTTGAAATGGTAAAAGGCGAGAATCGACTGCTAAAGCAATTTGCAACAGTCGAAAAATATGGCTTTACCAAAATTATCAGTCGTCTTTTTTCTTATTTCAAGCAGGATATGGAAATCAATCTTCTATCTGCAAATCCTTCGATGACGGTATTTGACATATATCGACTTGGCTACTTCTCTAAGCTCAAGCAACAGTAAATAGTGCTACTATTAAAAAGCTTCTCGATTCAAGTTTAACAATTGAACTATAATCCAAATTTGGGCACGACGCTTTTTAAGCCTAAATTCGCGTTTGTAAAATTTAAATACACCCAAACATTATGATCAAAACTACTTTATTCGTGGCTGCTGCTTTTGCCGTTTCTATTGCAGCAAGTGCGCAAGTTATCTCTTTTGAAACGTCAGAAAGCTACACAACTGGAAGCATCAACGGACAAAACAATTGGAGCGTAACTCAATACGAAGATGAAACATTCGTCGAAAATCAAGTTATTTCAACTGATCTTTTCAGCGAAGGAGCACAATCTTTAAAACTTACAAAAGAGCCTTCTGTTAGTGTTCAAGTAAATCCTATTATCGGAGCATTTTATACGTATCCACAAGCAATTGCTAATGACAACGCAACTTTTTCGGCAGATATTTACATCAGCGAACGCAACAGTCTAAGTATGAGTGTTCTTTTTGGTCTAGTTGATGTGGTAGAAAATAAATACCGTACATACATCAATTTTGCATATGATGGTCTAGCAAACGTTTTAGTAAAAGGTCAAAATCCAGGAACGCTTGCAATTGCGAATACTGCCTTTGCATGGACACCATTGACTTGGTACAACGTCAAAATTCAGACTATTGGTGAAACAGTTAAATTTTTCATCGACGGTGTAGAAATTTATGAAGGTGAGTTGGCATCAAACGGCGCAATCTCTCAAGTTAGATTCATCCACGATAATTACAATGGATTTGCTTACGTTGATAATTTCAGAACAAATGCTGAAGTTTTATCCACAAATAATTTCACTTCAAATGTAGATTTCAAACACTTCTTTAATCAACAAAATCAAACATTGACGTTGAATTCTACAGATGCTAGTTTGACAAATATTGAAGTTTACAACACTTTAGGTCAAAATGTATTGACTCAAAAATTGTCTTTTCAAACAGAAACAATTTCCTTGTCAGATCTGGCTTCAGGTGCGTATATCGTAAAAGTAGCAGTTGGATCAGTTGTAAAAACTATCAAGATTGTAAAGAACTAATACCACAGTTTTTTATAATAATTAAGGCGAACTGCATTGAGCAGTTCGCCTTTTTTTCTGACTTTTTTTAGAGCTATTTTCTTCGCGCGTTCGCTTTGCTCGGCTCCCCGCTATTCGCTCCAATCTTATGGGCAAAAACCTCTAGATTTTGCCCATAAAGGATTTCCACTTCACCCGCGCGAATCGAACTGGCTGGAGGCAATCGGGGCTAGGGCACTATATTTATTTAGAACTTTCAGAATAACATTCAGTTATCACACTATAAAGTCAAAAAGTTTTTGGGCATTTCTACTATCATTCAGCACCTCGTCCAAAACTTGCATTCGAAGCCTATAACCTTCAAAAGGTTTTGCTTTCAGATTTTCTATTGCATCAACAAAGTCTTGCTTAGTCTCCGCTAACTCGCATAAATCTTGCAATCTTTTATCATCAAGCATATTTTTATTTATTACACAGTGTCTACTCTGAAAAAGTGCGTTTACAGCTTTCAGCTTTGTTCCTGATTCCTGAAAAGATAACATCACATTAATATGAGCATTCTGAGATAGTTCATCAAGATGTTCTTGACTCTTAATAACCTCATACTTAACATTCTTCAATTGCTCACACTTTTTTACTAATGCATCGTTTTCTATACTCGAAGCAATGATGAGTGGATAATTTCTGACCGTCTGAAAAACATCAATCAAAAAGTCAGCTGCTTTTTTATTATCAGAAATCCTCA
Organism: Flavobacteriales bacterium; assembly: GCA_038242935.1. Taxonomy (GTDB): domain Bacteria; phylum Bacteroidota; class Bacteroidia; order Flavobacteriales; family Flavobacteriaceae; genus Flavobacterium. Next base: position 8,856 of record JBBSRP010000030.1, on the reverse strand, counting down.
AATCACCATTATAAAAAGCATATTTTCCAAATTCAGAAATTTCAGCTACGGTGTCATTTCCATGAAAAACGGGAATATATTCTGCATTGTTATAAAGTGTATTGACTGCTTCTGTCTCAAAAGATGACAATGTAAAAACGCAGCAAAATTCTGCTAGAGTTTTTAGGTAATTCTCATACTTGTGAGATTCAACGCCATACAAAATCTTCTTGAGCAAATTTGTTTCACTATTTAATAATCCTTTATAATAATTATTTTCAAGATTATGAAGTCTCAAATATAATCGTCGGTCTGTAAAATTCTTTACACACAATACCGATGTCGATTGTAGTCCTTCAAACAAAATATCAGCTTTGTCTCTATTAAGATTTTTCAACAACATTTTATGTCTTCGTGAAGCGACAGAAAAAGGTTTTGCCGACAGTAAATTGCCCATACTTTTATTGCGTTTGTAGAAATAACATTTTTCGGTCAAGCGTTTTAACGTAGATGTTTCTTGAGGAATTTCGTCTACAAAGCAATGCAAATTTATTTTTACACCTAATTGATGAAGAGCTTTTATCTTGTAAAATACATCGATAACACCACCGTAAACGGGCGGATAAGGATTATCAAAACAAATAATATGTAGTTTTTTATTTAGCATCGGCAATGACAAAAATACAAAATTAAAATCTACCATAAAGCAGCATCAGAGTAGAAGTATTAGGAGTAATTTCAAAATCCCGATGTAAGGCAGAAAGCTACGGTTCAAAAACAAATTGAGTCAAGCTCAAACTATTTAAAGTAAATAGTATCTTTGATTAAACTTTAATTCAATGCCATTTTTCTCGGTAGTTATTCCTCTTTTCAATAAAGACAAATATGTTGCTCAAACGTTGGAAACAGTTTTGAAGCAGAACTTTGCCGACTTTGAGATTATTATTATAAATGACGGCTCGACAGATAATAGTGAGCAAATTGTTAAAAGTTTTTCGGATTCTAGAATTAAATATTTCTCTACCGAAAATCAAGGTGCAGCTGCCGCAAGAAATATAGGAATAGAAAAATCTCAATCTCCTTATATTGCTTTTCTGGACGCAGACGATTTGTGGTTTGAAAATCATTTACAGGAGCTCAAAAATCTTATCGATCTCTATCCAAATGCTGGAATGTACGCAAATAGATATCAACTCGTTTTTGAAAATGGCAGCACATATCAGCCTTCGTTTTTCGGAATTGCAGATGATTATGAAGGAGTTGTAGAAGATTATTTTGCAGCAAGTTTAAGATATGCGGTAGCAAGCTCAATATCGATTGCAGTTCCTAAAGCGATTTTTGCAAAAGTGGGTAATTTCAAAAGATATATTTCCAGCGGTCAAGACACCGATATGTGGATTCGGATTGCATTGCATTCCAAAATAATTATCGGAAATAAACTGACGTCGACTTATCTTCATTTTATAGAAGGAAGTCTTTCTAAGACAGCAATTTTGGAAAAGAAAATTAAACGCTTTGACGAATATGTTGAGCAGGAAAAGTCCAATAAAAGTTTAAAGAAATATCTTGATCTTTACCGAATGGAATATGCTATGCAGTACAAAATGGCTGGTGCTTCGGAAGAATCGAAATCGCTCTACAATCAAATTTCAAAGGAAAACCTTTCAGTCAAATCGAAGACTTTATACATTTTGCCGAAAGGCTTATTACTGTTATTATTAAAAATAAAACAATCGTTAAGACGCAACGGAGTAGATTTTTCTATCTATAATTAAGATTTTTTCTCAGCAATAAAATCATCAAATTCTCTTATATAATCGTCCTCATCAAACACATCTGAAGCCACTACTAGGCAGACCGATCCGCTAGAAAAATCCATAAGTTCGCGCCAAATTCCTTCGTGAATAAGCAGACCTTCATTGGGTTTATTGAGAGCAACGGTGCGAATTTCATGACCGTCATTCATTACAACCGTAAAGCTTCCGCTGAGGGCAATTAAGAATTCTTTTTGTGCTTTATGCGAGTGTCCGCCACGATATGCACCACTTGGCACATCGTATAAATAATAAATTCGCTTAAAAGTAAATGGGAGAATATCCTCTTGAAGTACAGACAGATTTCCGCGTGGGTCGTCGATTTTGGGGATTTTTATAATATCAATATTCATAAGACGAATTTAATTCTATTTTTAATAAACTGAGCCATTGTTTTCCGATTTCTTCGATGGAAAATCGCTTCACACTTTGATAAGCATTCTCTTTACATTTTTCATACAAATCCACATCTTCTACGAAGCGATTCATCGAAATTGTAAGTGCTTCAAAATTCTGATTTTCGACTAGAAGTCCGTTCTGCTCGTTAGTAATAATTTCGTTTGGACCAGCAATGCAGTCAAAAGCGACCGCAGGAATTTTATTGGCAAGCGCTTCAACAATAGCCATCCCAAAACCTTCATATTTACTACAGAGAATTAAATACTTTGCTTTGCTAATATATTTATGTGGGTTTGCATCAAAATTTTTTAAAATTACCAATTCTTCAACTTCAAATCTCTTGGCAACTTCAAGTAAATATGAATCTTGACCTGATCCCAAAAGCATCAATTTAATTCCAGATCGCGGCAGAAAAGATTTTGCGTAAGCGCCAATAAGCAAATCGAGTTGCTTGACGTTTCGCTCATCATATTTACCAATTGCAATTACAAATTCTGAATTTTGCTCAATTATTTCAGCAGACATTTCATTTACATAATCCAAATCTATCGGATTGTAAATCGTGCTACAATCTTTAAGATGATGCTTTTCCTCTACCAATTCCTGAATTTTCTTAGAAACACAAACAACTTTTTTGCTGTCACAAATCATTCCAGTCACAAATGAATTATCGGGCAAATAGGTGTTTATTTTTGAGCTATGAACAGTGAGAATTGTATTTGATTTGAAAATTAATTTAGCGTAAAGCAGTTCTTTTAACGGTTGAAGCCTGAATCTAAAATCAATAATATGATCAAAATTATTTATATCGATATAATTTTTTAAATCAAAAAATGATTTGAATTTCTCAGTCAAACTTTCATTGTCTGATTTTCCAGTTCCAAGATTTAGCAAAGTGCCACCATAAGGATAATCAACAAAATTTTCGAGAACTATATTGTGGACATCTAAACCTATTTTTGAAAAATAAACTGATAATGAAGACATCACTTTTTCAAGTCCGCCGCCACTAAGACGGTACGCCACCAAAGCAATTTTTATCTTCTTATCTTGCATATTATTTTTGAATAGCTAAATTTACATTTAAACTACAATATTACAATCTTTATGCAAGGTATGCCATTGGTTAGCATTATTTGTCTGTGCTATAATCACGAACAATTTGTGGCACAAGCGTTGGATTCGGTGATAAATCAGTCCTATAAAAACATAGAGCTTCTGATTGCTGACGATTGCAGTCCAGATAATTCTGCAGATGTGATAGAAGATTGGCTGCAAAAACATCCTGAAATTCACTTCACAAAAAATTCGGTCAATCTCGGAAATACAAAAACCTTCAATTCACTTTTCCATAAAGCTAAAGGAGAATTTATTATTGATCTTGCTGCAGATGATATTCTAAAACCTGATTGCATTGCCAATCAAATTCAAGGATTTCGAGACCATCAAGATGCCGGATTAGTGTACGGGAATATGAATCTGATTGATGAGAACGACAAAGATCTTGGATATTACTATCCGGTAAATGATCAATTATTATCAATAAATCCTCCAAATAGCGGGGAAGTTTATATCGACATCATAAACCAGAAACACAAAATATGCTCGGTGACTGCAATGATGAAACGCAGTATGCTTGATGAATTAGGGGGTTACGATACTACTTTAGCTTTTGAAGATTTGGATATTTGGATTCGAGGATCTCGCACCTATCCGTTTTATTATCTAGATAAAATATTGGTAACTCGCCGTGAATTAAAGTCCTCGATGGGAAATATAATTTTTAGAAAAAATGATGCGAAAGCAATAAAAATGAACAATTCTTCTTTCAAAATCATTCGAAAGGCGATGAAATTGAATAAAAGCAGAAAAGAAAACAAAGCGCTGTTGAGACGAATGCATTATGAAATGACCAAGGCTTTGCACACAAAACATTATAGTTTGTTTATCAAATATATTCCACTTGAATTGAAACTGCGCTTCTTTTAAGAAAATCGAGCTCTGATGATTCTGTTTAAAGGCTTCTCTATAAATAAGTAAATTCCAATTGCTAATAGATTTAGAACTATAAAAATAATCCATAAATTATCGGTGATTGTATCTAGTTTAAATTTAAAAATCCCCATGTGCACAAGGTAAAAAGCGTACGAACTTTTACCTAAAAGCACCGCAACTTTATTTGAAAACAACTGCTTTATAATTGTATTTTCATGAATAAGACCGAATAATAAAGGTGCGATTCCAAGCAATGGTAAAAATAAAAGATAGACGAAATAAAACGGTATTTTATCGGAGGCTGCTCCATCATTGTCTAAAATTGACATTAGGTATATACAGATTACCATCGCAGTAAGTCCACCATACGTAAACCATCCCGACTTTGTTAGTGATTCACTTCTTTTCATAACAAACACTATTGATATTCCGATAAAAAATTCGAAACATCTTCCTAGAAAAGTGAATTCGAGCATAAAATTATCTGTTGCAAAAAAGCCATAAGACAGCGAATTTCCAAAGAAATGAACAATTCCAAAACCTATGGTTATAATTATAATTGGAAGGATAATCAGGAAATATTTCGATTTTCTTAGTAACAGAAAAAATAATGGTGCCGTAAAATAAAAGGTTTCTTCGACAGTCAATGACCAACCTTGAGCGACTCCTGTAAATACTAAATCGTCGAAAAATCCGCGAAGAAACGAAATATTCATTCCGTACAATGCCCAATCAAACGACTCTTGCTTCTCATAATACCAACTACCTATAAAAGCAATAGTAGTGAGAATAAAATAAATGGGATAAACTCGCGCGACTCTATTGATCATATAGCGCCCAAAGTGGAAATTCTTAGAATCCATATATCTGTAAGCAATCAAAAAACCACTCAAGACAAAGAAGATACTCACTCCAATGTGAAACTGTCCAACAAATTTTTTTAGAATTTCAAAATCAGTTTCACTAATCGAATTATAATGGACGATAAAAACCATATAAGCGGCCAAAGCACGCACTCCCGTTAAGGCAGGATATATTTGCTTGCTCATCACCTTCGTAGTTTAGATTTGATCTTATAGAAGATACTTTTCATTCCAATACGCTTGTCCAATGAATTGTACGAGAACACAAGTGATAATAGAAAAACAATTCCAATCCCGATACTCTTATATGGATTTGGGAGAAAGAATACTGCAACACTGCTTAAACTTCCCAAAATAACCGACACGATAAATATCTTGAAAGCATCGTTTCTGAAATAAAAGTTATACTTATTGTTTACGATGAAATACACATAGATTCCATACAAAACATAATTTAGCAACATCGCTACACCAATTCCGACTAATCCAAAATAATTGTAGAACAGAATTGTAAGACTGACATTCAGAAAATCACTAACCAACTCTTGTTTAAAATACTGTTTCCTGTCGCCTTTCGCCAAGATAATAAACGCCAATGGCCACGCAGACGCTTTGACAATTATGGCAAGTAATGCTGCTTGAAAAATTAGAAGAACGGGCAAAAACTCTTTTGTATAAAGAATTTGGATTATAAAAGGCGCTGTAAGATATAGAAAGATAATTGCAGGTGTAATTAATAGCAAAGCAATTTCTATTTGATCATTAACTAATTTGTTAACCGTTTTTCGATCGCTGTTTATTGCTGTCAATCTTGGATAAAAATCCATTGACATCGAGGTAAAAATCAGTCCTACATACGAAAGAAGGAAAACCGTACTTACTTCATAAAAACCAAGAATCTGAGAAGACTCTCCGTTGTCATTCAAGTATAATTTGATTAAAAAAGTACAGATATATCCAAAGATAACATTGATGGAAAGTAACAATCCTAATTTTAAAATTGGTAGAGATTCTTGATATAATTTCGATAAACCTTCGATAAATTCTTGACTTTTAAATTTTCGTGTATAGTAAAGATTTACCGCTAAATTTATCGCACTTGAAAGCAGAATAACCGGAACAATTCCGTCGAAACCTAAGAAGTAATAGAGTAGAATTGTTATTCCCGTAATCGCCGCAGAAGCAATTACGGTCGAGAAAGCAATAGATTTCAGCATTCTTCTTCCCTGCAAAATCGCAGCTCGGCTTGTTGTGTAACTCGTCAAGAAGAAGTTAATTGACAATGCGATAAACCACATAGTATATTCTGAATTTCCAAAAGTCCATTGACTAAGAAGTTTGCTAAATGCAATTGTCAAAATAGCACCCAAAAGCCCTGTAAACAATGCTATTCTTTGAAGTACGAAAATTGTTTTGGGCAAAGCATCTGGAGATTCATCGGCTTCGGCAACTGCAATCTGCCGAACGCTCGTGACCGCAAAGCCAAAGTTGGTAAGTGAGCCAATAATATTGAGAGTATTCATAAGAAGGCCTACTATTCCAATTCCTGCCGGCCCTAGAAAAACAGCGACAAATTTAGCTCCCACTACGCCAATAGCCATCTTCATAAACTGCATAATGCCAAAAACACCTGTGCCTTTTAAAATGGTTCCGTGAGAACTACCTACTGTTTTGTTTTTCATCCTAGTCTATCTGGCAGCCAAAAGCTGTAAACTGATTTTTAAACTTCGCTACCCATTTCTGCCATTCTTCAACACTTATCTTTTTATCTTTAGAATTATTCAAAATTTTAATAATTTTCTGTTGTGGAAAATCTGACGGAAAGTTTGACATTGAATCGAATTTATCGTCAAACCAAGCGTCGTTTAAGATTTTGTTGAAACGAAACATATCAACCTGTACATCGTCGTAGTTTTTAAATTGATTAGTCGCCGAAGATGAAAATCCTGTTCTTACGATTTCATTTTCGGTTCGGGCGAAAGCAACATTTTTATTTTTAAACCTATAATTTACAGCATTGTAAAGCTGAAGGAATTCATCCACTTCATTTTTATGTGAATTCCAAAGTGCTGCGAAATATTCTTTATTAAAAACCACTCCTGCCACAGAATAAATCGAGTAATACGATAAATGCCTTTTTCTAGTATGAATTTTTAAATTTTGAAGTGTTTTTCGAATTTTAAAGCGGTTGAATTTATAAAATATAAAATTGTACAAAATCGGATTTTCGACAAATAAATCTGCTTGAAATATTCGAAGATTCTTTTTGATTTCTGAAGATTTTTCTTGAATCAGAACTGGATTTCCCAACCAAAAAAGTTTCACGAAAGCCAAATTCTCTTGGTCAATTGTGCTTTGCAATTCTTGGATATTTATGGTTTCCATAAACCAAATATCATCTTCTAGCAGAATAAAATTCTGTGATGATTCACCAGCAATTTTTATCCATAAATCAATAGGAATGTTATGAATTTTAGGACGTTTGCCATTTTCTGTAAAGGCTACTTTTTCTTTGTAATATTCAGATCTATAAATTTTTATATTTGGAAATTTATCTTGGATTTTGTCCAGATATTTCTGCGGCGTGCCGTCATCCAAGACTTTTATCTGCAAATCTTCGCCTACGCAGTGCATATAAACGCTCTGAATACAACGATCCAAATAATAGGGCCTATTGAAAGATTTGATTAATATGTCCATTTATTTAAAGTTTCAATAACCTGACTTACCTCATCATTAGTGAGCACAGGACTCATTGGTAAACTCAGAATTTCGTCGTGAATCTGCTCTGTTATTGGAAAACTTAAATCATTCCATTTGGACAACGCTTTCTGTTTGTGAGGAGGAATCGGATAGTGAATCATCGTCTGAATTTCATTTTCTAATAAAAAAGATTGCAAGTCATTTCTGTTTTTTGTGCGAATTACAAATAAATGGAAAACGTGCATTTCGTAAAAATCCCAAGTTGGAAGAGTGATTAATGTATTTTTTATTTCTGTCAAATATCGTTCTGCAATATTTCTTCTAATCTCATTATCACTATCTAAAGTTGGCAGTTTCACATTTAGAAATGCAGCTTGCAACTCGTCTAATCTCGAATTTATTCCAATATATTGATTGTGGTATTTCTTTTCTGAACCGTAATTGCGAAGTGAGATAATGACATCTGCCAATTCTTTGTCATTTGTTGTCACGGCACCTGCATCGCCCAAAGCACCTAAATTCTTTGACGGATAAAAGCTAAAACCAGCAGCATCTCCCCAATTTCCAGCTCGTTTATTATCTAATATAGCACCGTGAGATTGAGCTGAATCTTCTATTAAAAGTAAATTATTCTCTTTTGAAATTTTTGCAAGAGCTGGCATATCCGAAAGTTGTCCGTATAAATGAACTGCCAGAATTGCTTTGGTTTTGGACGTTAATTTCTCTGCGATATTCTTCGGATTAATATTATAGGTGTTGATGTCTGGCTCTACCAAAACTGGAATTAATTCTGCTTGAAGAATTGCCAATATACTCGCGATATAAGTATTTGCAGGAACCAAAACCTCATCGCCTTTTTTGAGTTTTCCGAGTTGAATATATCCTTTCAAGATTAGAATTAATGCATCTAATCCGTTACCGACACCAATAGCATATTTTGTTCCACAGTGAGCAGCAAAATCCGTTTCAAATTTTTCTGTTTCACTTCCCAAAACATACCAACCTGAATCTAGAAACTGTTTTAGTTTCTGTTCAAATTGCTGCTCGTGAACCTGATTCATCTTTTTTAAATCAAGAAAATGTATCATATAAAAATCTCTTTT
>JBBSRP010000029.1:0-18398 GCA_038242935.1 Flavobacteriales bacterium | reverse complement strand
TGCGGAAACGAATTAAAAATCTCTCAGAGTTTTCTGAAATTGAAGATAAATTTGACGATAGACTAATGCCGTTACCATCTGATGAGTACCAAATCCAATTTATCAAAAAGTAAGGTAAAAAGTTTTGTATTATAAGATGACGGCTTATGCTATTATCGTGCAAAAGTCAAAGTGAAAAATATTTGGCGAGAGCTTATTATTTTTAAATTCCATTAAATTATGCAGTTTGAAAAAATCCAAGCATAAACTAAAGACAAAATTAAAAGAGAAATATTTACCATTTATTTAATTCGTCTTACTAGGGTTTTTAATACTTGGAGGAATAAATCTCCACAGAAAGACCTTTATTGACTGCTATTTACTTTTAATTCTAGTATTTATATGGCCACTTTTGTTTCTTGCGAAAGCGACGGTATTGACGAGCGAAACTATTACAATCAGTTTTGTGCGTTATCTATGTATTTAATACCAACCTTTTTTTATTTTAGTTACAAATTTTTATATCGACGTTAATCCTAGTGAGACAGAAACTGTAAAAATTGAAAAAAAAGGACAGGCTGCAGGTGGAAGAAGAAAATCAAAGACGCGTTTTGTTATCATATCATTTAAAGGAAAAGAAAAGCAGTTGTTTTTGTCGGATGATAAACAAGAGGTTGTGTCAAAATCAGATAATTTAAAAATCACATATAGAAAAAGATTTTTTGAATTTGATGTTTTGGAACAGTATGAACTTGGAGGCAATAACTCTTCGTGCTTTTTAGAGTGAATAATTCTCTTGTAATTTATTTTTTATTCAGATCTGAAACGAAGTCCAAATACGCTCCAGAAATATTCTGCACAATATCTCCAGCCATCATTGCTTCTTGACCGAAGTTTGCTGCTGCTATATCTCCCGCTTTTCCGTGCATATAAACGCCGAAAATTGCTGCCGATAATCTGTCATAGCCTTGACTGAGCAGACCTGTAATCACGCCAGTTAAAGCATCTCCACTTCCGGCAGTTCCCATACCAGGATTTCCCGTAGTGTTGATGTAAATTTTTTCCTTTTCAACCGTAATCGTATAAGCGCCTTTGATGATGATAATTACCTGATGTTCAATTGAAAAGTTTTTAACTTTTTCCAGCTTTTCGTAATCATCTTTCCAATCGCCGATAAGTCGTTTGAGTTCGCCAGGATGTGGTGTTAAAATTGCATTATTCGAAATGTATGATAGTAATTCAGAATTTTCAGATATTATATTCAAAGCATCGGCATCGATTACAAGTGGTGCTTTATTGGTCGAAAAGAATTTTCTCAGCGCTTCCACACTTGCTTTATTTTTCCCCATTCCTATGCCGATTCCCACGGCCGAAGGTTCGAAATCGACAGAAATATCACTAATAAAATTATCTTCATTATCGGTAATTACCATCGCTTCTGGAATTGTGGTTTGCAGAATGTTATAACCGCATTTGGGAATAAAAGTAGTTAGCATCCCCGCGCCAACCCTGAATGCAGCCTTTGTCGAAAGCACGGCCGAACCTATTTTACCATAACTTCCTCCAACAATTAACGCGTGGCCATAGGTATTTTTATAACCAAATTTCTCTCTCGAAATATAAAGTTTTTGAACATCTGCTTTTGTAGTTACATAGGCAAGAGGTTCAACTTTTTCTAAATACTCAGCATCTAAATCAATATCTAAAATATTAAAACCGCCAACATATTTTGCCGTTTCAGGCAGAAAGAATGCAAGTTTTGAGGTTTGCAAAGTGATGGTATGATTTGCTTTTAATATTGCATCGGAGTCTATCACAGCACTATTTGCAAAAAGACCAGACGGAATATCGATTGCAATTTTATCAGCGTTGGAGTTGTTGAGGTATTGGATTAGTTCTTTTACCCATCCTTGTGGACTTCGATTAAGTCCAATTCCGAAAATCGCGTCGATAATAATTTCATTTGGTTTAATATTGGGAAAATCTTCAGCACTTGTCAGTACCTGAATTTTTTGATGTGTCGATTTCTCAAAATGACGAAAATTATGATCAAATTCTGCCGAATGACCTTCACTATAATTCACCGAATATACGATTACGTCATAATCATTTTCATATAGCAATCGTCCGACGACCAAACCGTCTCCACCATTATTTCCCACGCCACAGAAAATATGAATTGGTCTTTTCGATTCTTGCAGCCAAGAATCCAACCACTCAAATAGTTTTTGACCCGCGCGTTCCATCAGATCAACGGAATTTATTTGTTGGTTTTTGAGAGTGGTAGTATCGGCATGGTATACTTGATCAGGGGAGAGTATTTTCATTGTAAGGGATATTTTGTGAGACTTCTTTATCGTCTGATTGAGAAGCTGGAATTATGGCTGTATCAAATATAAGTAATTATTGGTGGTTGTTGGTGCGCACACTTTTAGTAGTTTTTAAAACAAATTACGTACGTCATTGCGATCCCGATTGCTATCGGGAGAAGCAATCGCATCAGCTAAAAAAAAGTAACTATTAAGAAATTAAGGTTCATTAAGTTTTTCGCACTCAGATTCTTAATCTATTAATGGTTCAAATTGCGCAACCATTAAGAATTACATTTATCTTGATCCACGATCTAAAACCCGCCATCCAGAAAAGCTAATAGCTAACAGCTGAAAGCTAAAGGCTTCCATCTTAATTCTTTAATGATTTAAAATCCGCCATCCAACAAGTTAAAAAATAACAATTGAATGCTAAAGGCTTTCTCTTAATGCCTCAATAATCGTAATTCGTCATCCAAAAAAGCTGACAGCTAAAAGCTTTTCTCTATCAGCTGAAAGCTAAAAGCTTTTCCCTTATTTTTGCAAACCACAATCCCGTCACACAATGCTAAAAAACCTCCTCGCCAACAAATTCCTCGTTCTATTCATCATCGCCATCACTTGGGGTTCGTCATTTATACTCATCAAAAAAACGCTGCCGGTTTTTGATCCTTTCCAGATCGGCGCTTTCCGAGCGGGCGTTTCAGGACTACTTTTGGCAGTGATTGGAATACCAGCGTTACGAAGAATGGCAACCAAAGATGTTTTGTGGATAGGCTTAGCAGGCTTGCTTGGAAATTTCCTAGTTGTTTTCATCTTCCCGTTTGCACAGCGCGAAGTCAGCAGTTCATTGGCCGGAATCATCAACGCACTAGATCCTATTTTCACATTATTGATTGGCGCTTTACTTTTTGGCATCCGAAATAAAGCAAGTCAGTATTTGGGCGCCGTCATTGGTTTTGCGGGCGCTTTGGTTTTGGTCTATAGTTCGGGTGAAGATAGCAGTTCCAATCATTATTTCTACATCGGAATCCTTATTGTCGGCGCTGCTTTATACGCCATTTCGGCATTAATTGTCGAAAAGAAATTGATGCACATCTCATCCGTAGATCTCGCGAGTTCCATTTATACGTTTTGGATGCTGCCGTCGCTTCTCATTTTAGTGTTTTCAGGTTTCTTCACTGAAATCGATTTTACCCAACCTGAAACTCTTGAATCCTTGGGTTATTTAGTTTTCCTAACCGTAATCAGCACCACCTTGGTTATGTTTTTATTTTTCAAACTCGTTCAAGATACCTCGGCGGTTTTTGCCAGTACAATTTCGCTCTTACTTCCCGTGGTTGCGGTAATCTGGGGAATTCTCGACGGCGAAAATTTCACACTTTGGTATGCCCTCGGCGGACTTTTGGTCTTGATCGGCGTTTATTTTATCCGCGATAAAAAGAAAAATAGGGTGGAAGAGATTCCGAATTAACGCACAGATTTTCATTTTTATTTGGGCGCAACCTTCGCCGGAACGATTATCTTAACATTCAGCCGAAATTTGGCTCAGGTCAGGCTGTCCATTATATCTTTGCTGCCAGAACTATCAATTTTCAAATTACAAATAATTTTGCGGGCAGCAAAGGATGCCATTCCCATCCTTTGCGCGGGCTGAGGTTTTCAAGAGACATAAAGTGGATATCTTAGAAATTTAATTTTTAGAGACATATTTCTATAAAGGGAAATTTTAAGACAGTTAAAGCATTGAATAACATCGCAACTATTTCGCATCTTCGTCATTCAATACTGCGCAATATGACTACACTTACAGTAAACATAAAAGACATTTCTCAGCTTAGCATCATTAAAAAAAATTTGAAAGCATTTAACCTGGAAGTAACTGAAACTAGCAGCTAAATTACGAATCCTGAGATAGTCGATAGATTAGAAAAGCATCTTGAAAACTTTGAAAATCCCGCCTACAGGAAAGACAATTATTCGAAAGTGAATACTGCAGATTTATGGTCAGATATTCAATAGAAATAAGTATGGAGGCATTTGCTGATTTGCAGAAAGTAAAAGATTCTGATAAGAAGGCGGATATTTTAAAAATCAAAAAAATATTTTTAGAATTAGAAATGCTTTTAAAAATTCCTCACCAATTCACCTCTCAAACACAAATTCCTGTCGTTGCACTTGTGTCGTACTGCAAACTTTATCAAACTCTTCCACAGATTTAAATTTCAATTGCTCTACGATTTTGAATTCGTAAAACACTGTGAAAGTATCAGTCTTGAAAGGCCAAGGATCTACCGAAATCACGTTTTCGGATTTATAAAAAGTTTGGTTGATTACGCCATCGGGACTTTCGGAAACCTCCATCTTCCTACCTTCTGGCTGAATTTTACCCATACAAATAAGCAATGAAAACGCATCGCACCACTCGACAAAGCGGTATAAGTGCTCGGCATATTTGGCGTCAATATCCAAATGTTTTAGGATGTCTTTGCGATTTTTTTCCTCCGCTTTCAAAAAAGCATTTAAGTCTTTGTCCGGACCGCCTTTCTTAGCATCAAAAATAAAATTGATGTGCATCGAAGTTAGCAACGCATTAATCTGGCTTTTGGAAGTTGCCGTTTCCATCACGTTAAGTTGCTGCTTAAGGTCGGTAGTATTCGAGTCGTCATCTACCAAGAAATGTCGCGGCGCACCAGCTTCTGTCAGGTTTTTATTCGCCAAAGTTTCGACAATACCATCATCATGTTCGGCAATGGCGATCAGTGTCGGGACCATTATTTCGTTAGGCAAATCAATGTCATATTGATACGCCAACATCGCAGCAAGCAGACCATGCGAACGCTGACTTATAATTTTCCAGCCTTTGGTATGAGAAGCAACAATCATATTTTAAGTGTTTGATCCTAAAAAGTTCGCTAGGGTTTTGATAATTAAATCACGAGTATGTCAAATATAGCAAAAGTTATGTAGAATTTAGACTTCAAATTGTCCATTAAATTTCAGGATAAGAATATGATTCGCGATTTTTTTGCCACAGACTTCAGTAAGTAATTATGGTAGCAATCAAAAAGATTCTTGGCTCAAGTCCAGCTCGGCGATGCATCTTGACTGGTAGAAGTTTTGGTTTTTATAATGGAAATTCTTAGTTGCGGCAAATGATGTGCTTACGCAGTTCGCTTGATCGGTTTGAGGTGATATTTTGTAAGTCATTCCGTTTTCAGTAGGAGTAAGCTGATTAAAAAAAATGTCAATTAATGATATTGGTGATTGTTGGATATGATCTAATTTATAATATATTCGCATTTGCAGCAAAAGTTAATCATCTAAACTAGTTGAACGAGATTTGAAAAATAGAGCAATCAAGTTATCCAAAATTCCCTATTCACAATATGAAACATATCAAAATTATTTTATTTCTACTAATCACTTATTCTTCATCTGCTCAGAAAATTGTTGGATTAGGAGGTTTTGGACTTTATTTAAATAATACTTTTGAGAACAATAGCTACTTTTCTGCAAATTTAGGTTTGGAATACAATCTTACCACCTACCTAAAACCAGAAGTAAAAGTTGAATATTTCTTAGGAGCTTTACCCGAAATGTCTACTTTCAATAATGAGTTTGTGGAAACGGAACTTTTCAACAGGAATATTTCTGCCGTAACGATTGGTATTTCTCCCAAAATAAACCTGAGTGGAAAAGAAGAAACGGTGCAGTTTCAAATTATTCCGATGTATAACTTTACGACTGTCTTTGCCGATGCGAATATCTTTAGTCTGAATCCTGCTCAAGATCTTTATATAAAAACCGAAGAAGAGAGTGTCAGAGAAGTTCAGCATTCGTTAGGGATTGGAGTAGGAATGCTTCTAAAAATCGATAGCGAAACTTATCAAGCAATCGCTTTCGAATTAAATTACAATAATATCGACTTGGGAAATGCTTTTACGAAATTTGATTTTAACAGAGATGCGTTCCACACAAATCAATCATTTGGATTTCGAATCAAATATTATTTTGGTTTTTCGAAGAAAGACAAATGACGTGCTGGTTAATTTGAAGAATTACGTTAAAAGCCTTTAGCTGTCAGCTATTAGTTTTTGGGCTTGCGGATTACGATAACGATTATGAATTAGTTGCTGAAAGTTTTTTCACTAATTTCTTAATAGTTTTATTTTTTTGCTGATTGCTGAAAGCTTTTTCTTGCGAGAAGGATGGAAGTGAACCCGAGCTTTTGCGAACTGGCGCAGCAAATCCTTTCTTGTGGCGTTGAGGACCAAAAGCTACAAGAAAGATTGGGAGCGAACAGCCTGACCTGAAGCCAAACGAAAATTTCAATTTTACCGAATACGTGCTGACGGAGGTCTCGCCCAGTTAATAAAGAAAAGTCTTTAGATTAGAATAAGTTTTAAATAAAAAAATACCCTTCATAATAAAACAAAGGGTATTTTTCTGATTCAGTAAAATATATTATCTGTGAACTTCACGCCCACGGTTGGAATTCCAATTTTTTTCCAGATAGTCAGCATCATCATCATTTCTAGGATGAACACCCATTACCACGTGTCCATCATTGATTCCGGACTCGTATATTTTCGCACGATCTTCGGGAATTCCCGAACCTACAAGTGCGCCAACTAGTCCACCTGCAATTCCACCAGCACCTGCGCCAGCCAATCCTGCAGCTATAGGTCCTGCTATAATTAATCCTAATCCAGGAATTACGACACTTGTTCCAATTGCGGCAATAATACCAACAATTGCACCTAGAGTTCCTCCAATTGCAGATCCGGTACCTGCTGATTCAGCGGCTTTTGTTCCGAGTTCCGAGTGGTCATTTTCGTCGGAGTAATATTTTTTACGCGTTTCGTCTGACATTATCAAATTAATATCGTCTTTTGAATATCCACGCTCGTGTAGTGCGTTATATGCGTTCTCTGTGCTTTCGCGATCTGAAAACATTCCTGTTAACATCGGTTGTTCGTTAAACTTTCCATCGTGATCATTTTCCATAATAAATTTTTATTTAATAGTGAATTTATTTTCACAAGGGTAAAGTTGCGAATAATAACTCTGTAATGTCTTACATGATTTTGGAGAATTATTTCAAAACAAACACAGATGATTTTACAGTGTTGATACAATTTTAAAATAAATGTCTCTCTATTCCTTGCATAAATAAAGTTCTGGCGAAGCATCGCCCAAATAATAAGTAGAAGAAACTGAATTTTGTGGGATGAACTGATCAGAAGCTTTTCTATGACTTATATCATAGTATAAAATCCCCTATTTTCCTTCCTTTACATCTTTGAAATATGGAAAGTTTCCCCAAATTAATGACGATAATGGAAGAATTAAAAAATAAGATACAAGCACTAAAAAACGAAAAAGACATCGTTATTTTGGCGCATTACTACCAAGATCACGATATTCAGGAAGTGGCAGATTATGTGGGCGATAGCTTGGGACTTTCGCAACAAGCGGTAAATGTCAAGCAGTCGACAATATTATTTGCAGGAGTTCATTTTATGGCGGAGACGGCAAAGATTCTAAATCCTGCAAAGCGCGTGATTGTTCCAGATCTCGATGCAGGATGTTCGCTGGCAGATTCCTGCCCAGCAGAATCTTTTGAGGCATTTGTAAAGGCGCATCCAGACCACGTTGTGGTGACGTATGTAAATTGTTCGGCAGAGGTAAAGGCTTTGACCGATATTGTATGTACGTCGTCTAATGCGGTGAAAATCGTTCAGAGTATTCCCAAAGACAAACCGATAATATTTGCTCCAGACAAAAATCTCGGACGATACGTAATGCAGCAAACCGGACGAAAAATGGTTTTGTGGGATGGTGCTTGCGTTGTCCACGAAGCTTTTTCGGTTGAGAAAATCCTAAAACTTTTTGCTCAACATTCAGACGCGGTAATTATCGCACATCCAGAATCTGAAGAAAGTGTGTTGAAAACTGCTTCTTATATAGGAAGTACAGCGGGCTTGATTGAATATGTAAAGAATTCATCTGCATCTAAATTTATTGTCGCTACCGAAGTTGGAATTTTGTACAGAATGCAACAAGCAGTTCCTGATAAAATATTAATTCCGGCGCCAATAAACGAGGATAATACCTGTGCTTGCAGCGAATGTGCTTTTATGAAAGTGAATACATTGCAGAAGCTTTATAACGCTATGGTCAATATGGCGCCAGAGATAGTTATTCCTGAGAATATTCAGAAACGAGCTTTGCTGCCAATCGAAAGAATGCTGACTTTATCTTAATATTATGTCGAAATTTTCAAATTATATCGTTGTTGGATCTGGACTTGCAGGTCTGACATTTGCCATAAAAATGGCGGAGAAATTCCCAAAAAGAAGTATCACAATTGTCACGAAAGCGCAGGCTTCTGAATCTAATACGAGATATGCTCAGGGTGGAATTGCGGCGGTTATGGACGAGCTTAAAGATAAGCTGCAATCTCATATTGATGATACATTAATCTGTGGAGATGGATTGTCCAAAAAAGAAGTTGTGGAACTTGTCGTAAATAATGGTCCAGGCGCTGTTCACGAACTGATAGAGTGGGGAGCAAGGTTTGACAAATCTTCGGACGGAATGCTGGATCTTGGTCTTGAAGGTGGACATAGCTGCAATCGAGTGGTTCATCATAAAGATCATACAGGTTTGGAAATTGCCAACACTGTTTTGCGAAAAGCTAAAAGTATTTCGAATATTGAAATTTTGGATTTCCATTTCGCAACAGATTTAATTGTAGAGAATAATAAATGTCTGGGAATTGAGATAATCGATCAGAAGAAGCAAATTTTATTTTCGATTTATGCCGATGCGGTAGTTTTAGCTTCTGGTGGAATTGGTCAATTATATGGACATACCACAAATCCAGAAGTTGCAACTGGCGACGGAATTGCAATGGCTTTCAGAGCGAAAGCTAAAATCAAGGATATGGAATTTATACAGTTTCATCCAACCTCTTTTTATAAAGAAAACTCATCGGAAACTTTCTTGATTTCCGAAGCATTGAGAGGTTTTGGCGCGTATTTGCGTACTGAAGATGGAAATAGATTTATGAGCGATTACGATTCTAGAGAAGAGCTGGCTTCGCGAGATATTATTTCGAGAAGTATAATGCGAGAAATTTCTAAGCTTGGGGCAAAATGTGTCTATCTCGATTGCATACATCTTGATCAGAAAGTGCTGCGAAGTCATTTTCCAACTATATATTCCTATTGTTTAGAACAAGATATTGATCTTAAAACGCAATGGATTCCCGTGCTTCCAGCTCAGCATTATTTATGTGGTGGAATCGAAGTTTCTGTGTATGGCGAAACATCTGTTGATAATCTTTTTGCTGCGGGAGAATGTTCGTATACAGGTTTGCACGGTGCGAATAGATTAGCTTCAAATTCTTTACTGGAAGCTGTAGTTTATGCTAATCAGATTTTTAATTTTCTTTCAGATCAAGAGATTGAGAATAATAGCTTCGGAAGGAACGAAATCAAATTACCTATTCGAAATAGCAACGTTATTTCAAATGAGCACAATGCCGTCAAAGAAATTCTTGCCGAGCTTCAGCTGATGATGAGAACTAAAGTTGGAATTGAACGAGATGACCGAAGTCTAAATTTAGCGAAAGCGAAAATAGCAAAATGGCAAGAAGAATTAGAATTGCAAAAAAGTAGAAGTATTACGTATTTTGAACTCAAAAATATGCTTGCAATTGGAGAATTAATAGTAAAAGATTCCTTGCAAAGAACCGAGAACAAAGGCGGATTTTACAAGGAAAAATTATTATTTGTTTAAGGTTTTATTTCATTGCGGCAGAAGTATTTTCGGCTTTTTTCTGGTTTTCTGTCGCAGTTGGGTTTGTAATTATTCTACGAAAGAAATTGTAATGATAACTTCAGAAGGAGCGAATTCAAACCTATTATTCGAAATAAAAACATCTTAACTGTTCAAATCAATGCTGTGAAAGATGGAATTGCTAAGCTTCAGTGGTTGCTTTAGAACAAAATTGAAACTAGACGAAATAACCGCAGACAAAATTTAGCGAAAGCGAAAAAAAAGGTGGTTAGAATTATAATTTCGTTCTCTGAAATATGCTGGGGGCGTAATTGAAAAATTCCTTGTAAAAACCGCGAATAAATTCGGCTTCTACAAGGAATTACTACTATTTGTTTAAGGTTTTATACATCATTGCGGCAGAAATATTTTCGGCTCTCTGCTTAATTTCTGTCGCAGTTGGACCTTTAAATAAACTGTCGACAGTCTCACTAAACAACACCATCCACCGAATAAAATGTGTCTCATTCAGCGGAAAATGCTCGTGCAATTCCTTGTGCTTGGACATAGGATTGCCGTTATAATCGCCAGTATGGAATATTATATTTTGCCAAAACGCATACATTTTAGGTAAATGTTTCTCCCAGTCGACCATCGCTATTTCGGTAAATAGAAACCCTATGCGCGCATCAATTTTAATGCGTTCATAAAACGTATCCACAAGCAGCTTGATATCATTATTGTTTTTAATATCTGTCTTCACTTTCTTGAGAGTTATTGGTTAAAGATCTTTATGTTTAAATTTTACCAGCGAAATAATATAAGGAACAAAAATCCACAAACACAGCAATAAAAACGAGATAATTAAACCGACTGTTGTTCCAAAAAAGTCTTTGAAAATCGCACCTGTATAGCCCATCATTGTCGACACATCAAGATGCAATAATATTTGAATTCTTGCCAAATCTATTGGACTCAAAGCTGTAATGGCTACCATCGCGTGTTCGATTGGATACTCTGATAATTGAAACAATAAGAAGAGCACCATACCATCAAAAATAAGCGCAAAATACAACCAAGTCATAATAGCAATACCGATTCCTTTTGCTTTATCACGCGTAATTATCGAACTTAAAAACGCCAATGCAATAAAGATTACGGATATCAAACAGCCGACAATCATCATCATAAAACCACTCATATCTGGAGCGTAAACGAGCAGCGGAATTCCTGCGCCTACAAGAAAAGCTGCAATCATGGCTAATGAAAGTGCTACAAATAAACTGCTCCAAATTTTCTTTCTCTGGATAGGTTGACTTAATAAAAGCTCAATAAATTCGGCGCTATTGTACAGATATATCGTTCCGAAGAGGATACAGACCAAAGGAACGGTAAAGAGAATAATATTGAGAATTGTTAACATTCCCTTTGCCGAATTGTCTTCGAGGGCAAATGATGTCCAGGATAATATTGCCAAAATAAGAGTGTAGGCAAGTACAATTTTATTTTTGAAAATATCTCCAAGGATTATTTTTACGATACGATTCATTTTTTATTATTTTTTAGAATTTGAGCAATCGCTTTAGAGATCTTTTGTTCGTTTGTTTCCTGCTGAAGTTCTTCAACTTTCTTATGGAAAAATACTTGACCATCTTGCATAAATACAATTTCGGTAATCAGATCGTCAAGCTCGCTAAGTAGGTGAGAGGTGATCAGGATTAGTTTTCCTTTTTCTTTCTCCTTAATAATTTTCTCTTTTAGAATTTCGGAAGCTAGAGGATCTAAACCTGCTGTAGGCTCATCGAGAATCAGAATATCAGGATTAAAAAGAAATGCAATAGTCGCACTTACCTTTTGGGTTGTACCGCCAGATAAAGTATGCATCTTCTTATTAAACATTTTTTCTAGCTCAAAAAGAGCTATGAGATCTTGATCTAAAACCACGGTCGAATTTCGAATTTTCTTGATCATTTCGATAATCTGGCCAATGCTCATATTATCTGGATATTTACCTATCTGCGGCATATATCCTATTTGCTTGCGGTATTCGAATTGGTTCTTAATCGTCTTTCCAAGGCATTCAACTTCGCCCGAATCTGGAATTACCATTCCGAGAATCGTCTTAATCAGAGTAGTTTTTCCGCATCCATTTGGGCCAATTAAAGCAATGCATTCTCCTTTTTTGAACTCTAGATTTATATTATTTAGAACTTGTAACTTTCCAAACTTTTTATTTAAATTCTCTATCTTGATCATAATGGTAAAGGCTTCATTAATGGTGTTTTGTCAATAAAATTATCGGGTGTAATACTAGGAAGGACTTTTTCTGATTTGTCCAGAAGAGTAATCATAAAGCTTCGATAGAGCAACATTGTCGACGGCGTATTCTCTACAAGAACGGCAAAGAGACTTAGGGGATGATAAGGCACATCGCCAAACCCATCCTTATCTAAATCATAGCCTTCATACTTGTCCCAGTAATTACTATTAAAAGTATTCATCACAAGGCTACCGTTGGTAGCCATATCAAAAGTATTTCCCTTAAAAATATTATTGACTATTTCGTTGTCCATACTATTTGCCTGCATCTTAAAAGCCCAACCGTTATTAATAAACTGATTCTTTTCTATCTTTATTCTGTTGGATCCTTCGGAGTAGATGGCAATTGTATTGTCTATGAATCTATTATTGAACAGATAACTATCGGTAATGTCTTTAAGCAGCAGGCCATACGTGGAAGCACCATGATTTTTCTCGAAAGTATTATTAAACATTTTAACGTTTTTTGTGTACATCACGGCAATTCCAGCACCGTTATTTCTAAAAACATTGCCAATATAAGCGTCGCTGTGCGAAAACATAAAATGAAGTCCGTAGCGCCTATTATTGTTACTGATGTTTCGCCACACGATGGAGTCATAGACAAATTCGAAATAAACGCCGTCTCTATGACCTTCAATAGTGTTACCGATAATTTGAATATTATTGCTTTTCCAACAATGTATTCCATTACCAGATTTTGATTCTTCTGTTTCGTAAGCTTTAATTTTATTGTTTTTTACAATACAATTCTGACTGTTTTGTAAGTAGATCCCAAAAAAATTATCATCTAGGATGTTGTTCTGAATTAAAACATGCGATTTATTGTAGACTTTTACAGCGCAAGGGTCTGTGAGTGTTGCAGATGACGATCGTATGATTTTGAAACCATCAATAACAACGCTATCGTGTTTTATTGATATGATTTCGTGTTTCTTTTCTCCATCTAATGTTGGATAATTTACTCCAACAAAAACTATTTTCTTGTCAATTATAATATTTCCTTCTCTATAAATTCCGCTATGCACCTTAACAGTATCGCCTGATTTTGCAGTAGCCAAACCTTCTTTTATTGTTTTAACAGCAAATTTTGCACCCACGTTTATTACTTGAGCCTGTATAGATGAAAACGTTATTAAAAGCAGTAAACTTACTAGAAATTTCATTTTTATTAATTTTGTTGTGAGATTATTCTGGAGTATTTCGCTTTCGCTAATTTGCCAAAACTTCGCTCCAAGTAGCTTTTTGCGACTGAAACTCTGATGCAAATTTATTGGCATCTTGTTCTAATGATGTCGCAACTATATTTCCATGCATCGGACTGTTTATCGATCCGCCAACACTGTAGAAAGCAGTAGTAGCATCAATCAATTCATTATCTTTCGAATAATCATTTATATAATAATTTTTAACTTCTGCCGAAGGATTGTCTTTTACATACTTTTTTAAGCAAAAAATATCATCAAATTTATAGACACGTCCTTTTGTAGTAATAATTTCTGCGCCAAATTTTCCATCGGCAATTTGCATTTTGCAAGAGCTGCAGTCATCGCTATTTAAAACTAATGGTTCTGGCCCTTTGCTGTTGCAGGAAATAAAGAACCCCACAATTAGAATGTATAATGCATTTTTCATTTTTTACGATTTTTAAATTTTGTTATTAAATCATATTCTCTAACTACTATAATTCCTATTAGCATTATAGCTGCTCCAAGCATATATCCTCCAATATCTGGAATAGAATATGCTCCAAAGTTCAGTAGTTGTTTGTAACCCAAAACTGGTGGCTGATAGGCCATTCCTGGTACAATAATCGCCGCATTTGGATCAAGATTGTGACCATATTCGTAATTCCATCTATAAAAATCTATTCCTGACAATGCTACAAAAACAATAAGTGTGATCAGGAATATTTTCACACTCTTACGATTGTTAACTACTATTAAGGCAAGTGCAATTAATGCAAATGCGCTAAAGATATAAGGTAAGATTTTAAATTCTATAAAATTCTCTGTATGCAAAGTTGCCATCCCAATGTAATGATTTAATCCATTGATGATGTCAACGTTTCCGCCGATTTTACCAGCATGAAGTTGCAATAAAAGTCCTTCTGGGTATTGTGGGGCACTCAACTCTATTCGCCATAAGGGGACAAAAAGAGAACCTACGAATAAAGCTGCTACTAAGAATAGTAATATTTTTGATGATAGTGATAATGAAGAATTTGTCATTTTTGAAATTTTAAAAAGGGAGTGTTTTACAACACTCCCTTTAGTTAAAAATTTTATTTAATATCTTCTGAGGAACTGTTTTTTCCCAAACTGTACGTTAGAGGAACATTACTATTAGCTGGAGATACTCTCATATATCCTGACATCTCCTGGTGCAACGCGCTACAGAAATCTGTGCAGTAGAATGGTACTATTCCCACTTTAGTCGCTTTATAGTGCAATGTTGCAGTTTCACCCGGCATTACAAGAAGTTCTGCAGTTGGTGCATTTTTAATCGCAAATCCGTGCGGCACATCCCAATCTTGTTCCTGATTTGTTAAGTGAAAGTATACATCATCACCAACTTTTACTCCTTCAATATTATCTGGAGAGAAGTGTGAGCGAATCATCGTCATATAAACATGTACTTCGTTTCCTTCACGCACTACCTTAGATTCTTTTTCGCCTTTTGTAACTCGTGGGTGCTTATTTTTATTGATATCATACAACTTTAATTGTCCGTTATTTCTGATAACATCTGCTGGAACAGCTTGAGCGTAGTGAGGCTCACCAATAGTTGGAAAATCTAACAGCAGCTTCATCTTTTCGCCAGAGATATCATAAATCTGTGCGCTTTGCGTAAGTTCTGGTCCAGTTGGCAAATATCTATCTTTTGTAATTTTATTGTAAGCTATTACATATTTACCGTAAGGTTTTTTAGTATCTCCTCCAGGAATCAAAAGGTGTCCAGTAGAGTAATATGTAGGAACTCTATCAATAATTTCTAGAGTTTCAATGTTCCATTTTACCAATTCAGAGGATACGAAGAAACTTGTTATAGCATTTCCTCTACCGTCAAATTCTGTGTGCAATGGTCCTAATCCTGGTTTCTTCACTTCTCCGTGCAATACAGATTCGTATTTCAAAACTGGGAAACCGTGATAATCAGCAATAAAGTCTTTATTTTTAATTGCTTTCATCATTTTTGTAAAGCTAAAAACAGGAAGTAATGACGCAAGTTTACCAGATCCTACGATATATTCTCCAGATGGATCTACAGACACACCATGAGGAGATTTTGGACAAGGTATCATATAACAGATTTCTTTAAGAGCCGCTGCATCTAGTACAAGAACTTTAGTTTTAATAGTTGATGTAGCAGTGTGAGTTTCGTCATCCCATTTATTGTGAGCATAACGTACATTTTCAATTTTTCCTTTTCCTGCTTTCACATATTCTTCAGCTTTTTTCCAGTTGACAGCCATGATAAAATCTTTGTCATTTTTGGAAGCATTTACCTCTAGTAACGTGTGAGCTAATTCAGTGTTGTAGCATGAGAAGAAAAACCATCCGTGAGATTTTCCTTTCCCTGAACGCGAAAGATCAAAACTTACTCCAGGTAATCTTAACTGAAATGCGATGTCCATTTCACCTGATTCTTTGTCTACTGTTATAAAACTAATGTGAGATTTAAAGTTCTTTTTGTAGGTGTTAATAGGAACATCGCCTTGCTCGTAATCACCCGGAACTGCAAATCTTGTTCCTGCCACTACATACTCTGTGTTTTCTGTAATAAATGGAGAAGAGTGATTTCCTGAAGCATTAGGTAGTTCAAGAATTTCGGCAGTTTTAAATCGTTTCAAATCCACTCTGGCAACACGTGGAGTGTTATTTGCATTTGCAAAAATCCAGCGTCCGTCAGCCATACCATCTGTCTGAGATAGTTGAAGGTGGTGCTGATCATCCCAAGGAATGAAACCTGCGGAAGTGTTTAGCATCGGTTTTGTTTCTTCACTAAAACCCCATCCACTTTCTGGATCGACCGAGAATATAGGAATAACTTTTAGCAGTCGTGCGCTAGGAAGACCGTAAATACTCATTTGTCCACTGAAACCTCCAGAGACAAAGTTGTATAACTCGTCGTACTTTCCAGGAGCGACATATACTTTACTAGCAGCGTCTCCACCAACCGCCTCGCTGGTATTTTTTGGCTTGCAAGACGTGATCAATGATCCGGCGATTACAAGCATAGCTAGGGCACTATAAAATTTTGTTTTCATTTTATATCAAATTAATTTTAGAATATTCTTTAAGTTTTTAGACCTATTTTGTCTGATCGTTTTCACGCATAAATTCAAGTATGCTGCGGGCTTCTTCGTCTTGTAAAGACTGATTAGGCATACGCACTAGACATAATTCCAATTGCGCTTGCAACTCTGGATCTTTGTCGATCATTGGGTCAGGATTTGTAATAAAGTTCATAATCCACGCTGGAGTTCTGCGTTCTGTTACACCTGCCCATCCTGGACCAACTAATCTTTCGTCAGTCATTTTATGGCAAGATGTACATTTTACACCTGCAACTTCTTCACCGTGAGCTGCCATTTTCTGGTCAATTCCAGTTCCAAGATCTACTTCTTTATATTTTCCTTCTCCTCGGTTTGGATCGTAAGATGAAGGATCAGCAGTAGTTTGCTCTGTTGAAGTAGTACCATCAATAGTTTTTTCTTTTTTGTCGCCACATGATGCAATCATAAAAGCGAATGCTAGTAATAAAGTTAGATTTTTCATAGTAAAGGTTGGTTTTTTAATTATAGTACAAAGTAACAATTATAATTAGAAGTAAAGTATGATATTAGTCATACTTTCATTTATTAATCGAAAATTTCAAATACTTGTCTTATAGTTGTTTAAAACCATCTAATTATCGAAAATAATTCCGGAAACAATATCTAGAGCTAAGAGGTAATTCCGCTCCAAAGAGTAGATTTAAATGCTGAATTTTAGGTTTAAAAATATATTCCGACCCATTCTAGGAATATTATTCCAATCACTATAAGTAGAATAGAAAGTATCCAAAAGATTTTCGGCACCAATTTTTGCTGTTAAGCTAGTGTTTTCGAATGTAAAGGCTTTCGCCAAAGCTAAATCAAACACTCCATAAGAAGCAGTTCTATCTTCTCCATAAAAAGGATTAAAAGCCGTTTGTGCCGCGTTTCCGCGAAAAGCAATCTCAGCGCTCATTTGATTTTGATAGTATTTCAATCCCGTTTTATATTGCAATGGACTGATAAATGGTAAATTCCCTCCATCATTATCTTGTCCTTGACTGTAAGTGGCTTGCGCCGAAAGAGTAAAAGAATCACTTAGTTTTTGTTCGATTGTGATGTCTACCGAAGCTATTGTGGCATACTCAAGAGCTTGAAAAATTTTCACGCCATCAGCTCCAATTGTCATCGGGAGAAACGAAGGCATCGGTATTCCAACGATATAATTCCGAATATTGAAATACGATCCGCTTAACTTTATTTTAGTTTTCTCTGTTTTATAAGAAGCAAAAAAGTTCCCTTCCAACGACTGCTCATTTTTAAGTGTTGGATTGCCGATATAATCATATCTGTCAAAACTATTAAAAAGATAAAAACCATATCCTTCCGAAACCGAAGCTGCACGTTCTCCGTACCCGAAACCAAGTCCATAACCAAAACTAGATTGTGAATAGTTATAATTTACAGCCAGACTTTTTAGCAATCTTGTTTTGGTAGCGTCCATTTCTGGATATATTATTTGCAAACTTTGAAGTCCAAATAAATCAGTCACCTCATTGGTGTGCGAAGCCAAACTCGCCGAAATTTCCACTTCTGATCTTTCATTAAAAGTAATATGGTCTTTGAGTTGAAATGCTAAATACCTTGTTTGCACATCTGGCCAAGTGAGCATAAACATTGCATTCTCGGTTGGATCATTTGGATACATCGTCATTTCTGCTCGTGAATCGTTAAGAAATCCATTG
>JBBSRP010000028.1:0-18942 GCA_038242935.1 Flavobacteriales bacterium | reverse complement strand
CAACTTTACCTCGATGAGTTTGTATATAAATTAAATAGAAGGTATTTTGGAGACAAATTATTCGACAGGCTAGTGATAGCAAGCATCACAGGAGTATGACTAAAAACGGATATACATTAAGTATATATAGCTATGGTGCTTTGCTTTATAAAATTTAGCGCAAAATTTATATTACTTTTAGAAGTAGAGATGAACTTATAAAATTTAGTGGTAGACGACGGAATTTTTTGCGAGAAGGATGGAAGAGTAAATCCTTTCTCGTGGCGTTGCGGAGCAAACGCTACGAGAAAGATTGGGAACGGACAGCCTGACCAAGCCTCCGAAATTTTCGGTTTTATCGAAAACGTTGTGGCGCAGGGCTCGCTCAAATAAAAAATATACCTCAATGCTAGATAAAAGTTATCGTTAACAATGAAATAGTCTTTTGATTATGTGTTTGTAAATTTAAAAGTTCACAAAAATGCCTCCTGCTAATTCATCTAGTTGGTTTATAAATAGCTCGCCATTTTTCTTATATTTGCGTAGCAGCAAAAATCTATGTCAAAAAAAATTCTTTTTCTTAGTGGTACACGCGCAGACTTCGGGAAAATAAAGTCCTTAATTAAAATTGTAGAAACAGACAATCAAATTGAGGCTTTAATTTTTGTTACGGGTATGCATCTTCAAGAAAAGTATGGATACACGGTGCTAGAATTTGAGAAGTGTGGCTTTTCGAATATTTTTACTTTTGAAAATTACACCGACGAAACCACCATGGATTTAACTCTTGCCAAGACTATTCAAGGACTTTCTAGTTATGTACAAGATTGCAAACCCGATATGATTGTTGTTCATGGCGATCGAGTAGAAGCACTTGCCGGTGCAATTGTGGGTTCGCTAAATAATATCCTTGTGGCACATATAGAAGGCGGAGAGGTCTCTGGGACAATTGACGAATTAATTAGACATTCGACCTCAAAAATGAGTCATATTCACTTTGTATCAAATGAAGATGCTAGAAAAAGACTAGTTCAGATGGGCGAAATAAATGAAGCTATTATGACTATTGGATCTCCTGATGTGGATATAATGTTTTCTGACACTTTACCAACTTTAAGTGTTGTAAAAGAATACTATGATATAGATTTTAAAAAATATGCAATCGTAATGTTTCATCCAGTTACTACCGAAGCAGAAGAGATGCAAAAGTACGCTGAAGATTTTGTTGAAGCGTTGCTATTAGATGATAAAAATTATGTGGTAATCTATCCAAATAATGATCTGGGAAGTTCGCTAATTTTTAAAGCTTATGAGCAACTTCGTGGAAGTTCTAGGTTTAAAATTATTCCATCACTGCGATTTGAATATTTTTTAACTTTACTAAAGAATGCCGATTTTATAATTGGCAATAGTAGTGCGGGGATAAGAGAGGCGCCTTACTATGGAATTCCTATTATCAATGTTGGTAGCAGGCAACAAAACAGATCGCAACATCCAAGTATATTGAATGTTGGATATGATAAATATGCCATTTACGAAGCAGTTCAAGAAAAGAGGACAAAGACTGCTGAAATTCAGAATGATAGTTTTGGTACAGGAAATTCTGCCAAATCTTTTTTGGCGGCATTGAAGGATGATAATCTTTGGAAAGTAAATCATCAGAAACAGTTTAAGGATATTTAAAATTGTAATAGTGTCAAAAAAAAGAGCGGTCTTAATTTTTCCTGACGGTGTCGGTATTAGAAATTATTTGTATTCAGATGTTTTTAAAAACACAAAAGCTGAATTAATAATTTTACACAACTTTGATGAAGACACTGAACTACTTCTTTCAGAATTGACATCGATAAATCAGTTCATTAAATTACCCAAGTATCAGGAATCATTTAAAGAAAAATTTTTAAGAGAGCTTATCTGTTTATGCAGATTAAAACATAATACTGAGAAAGTCCAGAACCCTAGCATTTTGGCAAATTGGAAAACCGATTATAAGGACTTTGCAAAAAAAGTTTTCTATAAGTTGATAACAAAATTATCAAATAGGGTGACAGAATATAAAAGTATTCTTAAGTTGGAAAGGACTTATCAGAGGTCACTAAGAAATACAGATTTTTATAAGCAAATAAATAATTTATTCATCGACATAAAACCTGATATGGTTTTCTGTGCACATCAACGGGGATTACAATGCGCTTCGATTTTTGCAGTTGCAAAGGACAAAAATATACCATCTAGCACCGTCATATTTTCATGGGACAATTTGCCAAAAGCACGACTGGCTCTACGAGCTGATAAATATTTCGTATGGTCAGATTATATGAAAGAAGAGATGAGCGTTTACTATCCAGAAATTTCGGCAGATAGAGTTGTAGTTACGGGTACACCTCAGTTTGAATTCTACAATAATGCGGAGAACATTATTGCTAAAGAAGATTTTTTCAAGAAATATAATTTAGATCATGACAAAAAAGTTATATGTTTTTCGGGTGATGATATAAAGACATCTCCAGACGATCCCAAATATTTATTTGACTTAGCCTCTGAACTTATCAAAAATAATATGCAAAATGAATATCAAATTTTGCTTCGTAGATGTCCAGTTGATATTTCAGATCGTTTTGATGAAGTTGTCAAGCAGTTTCCAGATCTCATAAAAGTAGCCGCGCCAATTTGGAATTTTAATTCCTCAAGATCTTGGTCAACAATCTTTGCATTACCCGAAGACGTCTCTCTTTTGGTTTCAACGGTATATTATTCTGACATAGTGGTAAATGTTGGTTCAACGATGGCTTTTGACTTTGCAATGTTCAAAAAGCCATGTATTTTTATCGCGTACAATCAAGAAATGAAGGCTGACAAAAGCTGGTCAATTGATACCATTTATAACTTTCAGCACTTTAGAAGCATGCCGAATGATTCAGCCGTTATATGGTGGAGAAAGAAAGATGAGATTGGCAATCTTATCAAATTAGCAAAATATAATCAGTACACAGATATTTGGACGAGCAGAATATTAAGCGAATATACCCATAGTTCGCAAAGAATAGAAAATGCTTTAAAACTATAATTATGCATATTTGTTTTCTTTGTAATGAATATCCAAAAGAAGGATTTCCACACGGCGGTCTCGGAACATTTGTCAAAACAATAGCGGCACAATTAGTAAAAGTGGGAGCTGAGGTTAGTGTTGTGGGAGTGAACTATGAGAATAAGTATGAGGAGAAAGTTGAAAATGGAGTTACGATTTTTAGAGTTAAAAAGCATAATGTAAAAGGACTTTCGTGGTTTTTTAATTCTAGAGATGTCAATCGATGTTTGAAGAAGATTCATCAAAAATCTTCCATAGATATTATTGAAGCTTCGGAGTTAGGCTTGGCATTTATAAGAAAAGTTCCAAGTATCAAGTATATAATTAGACTTCATGGAGGGCATCATTTTTTTGCCGAAGCAGAAAAACGAGGGATTAATAAGTGGAAAGGTTTTCAGGAAAAAAGATCTTTCAAAAAAGCTGATGCTTTTATTGCAGTTTCGGAATATGTGAAAAGTCATACAGAAAAATACCTGTCCTATTTTGGGAAGTCTGTTAAGGTAATTTCTAATCCAATAGATACAGAACTTTTTAAACCAAATAACTCTGTTAAACAAGTATCATATAAAATTGTTTTTGTCGGGACAGTTTGTGAGAAAAAAGGAGTTCGACATCTTATTGAAGCTTTCCAGATAGTTAGACTCAATTATATAGATTCGCAACTTGAAATTTATGGTCGTGATTGGTATTATCCTGATGGTAAATCTTATATTGAGCAATTAAAAGAAGACTTTTCAGTTTTACAATTTGATAAAGTGCGATTTATGGGAGCAGTCTCCCATTCCGCTTTACCCGAAATTTACGAATCGGCAAATGTTTGTGTATTTCCGTCACATATCGAAACTCAAGGATTAGTTGCGCCAGAAGCGATGGCAATGGAAAAGGTAGTCGTTTTTTCAAATACTGGTCCAGGTAAAGAGACAATTGTAGATGGTAAAACAGGTTTTCTGATAAATCCATATAATCCTCAAGAAATTGCCGAAAAAATTATTTGGGTTTTTTCTAATAAAGAAAAAGCAGCTATAATGGGTAAAGGCGCTAGATTGTTTGTTGTTGAAAAATATGGATTACAACATTGTGTTGTGAAAAATATTGATTTTTACAAAATGATAGGAATTGATTGATTATATCAGGTGTTAAATTAGTTCCCAAGTTTTAAAAATTGAATACTTGAAAAAAAACGGAAAAAGTAGAAAATGAAAAAACATGTAAAACATATATAATATCTTTTAATTTAATATTACTATTAATGTATCTTTTTTGACTTGATATAATTTTATTGTAAAAAAATCGATATTTAGTTTTTTTTTGAAATTACTAATATTTTTAAATTAAATGTTGGAAAGAATAAACTCATTATGAAAATTAGTTATTTGGAATATA
This sequence comes from Flavobacteriales bacterium, assembly GCA_038242935.1. Taxonomy (GTDB): domain Bacteria; phylum Bacteroidota; class Bacteroidia; order Flavobacteriales; family Flavobacteriaceae; genus Flavobacterium. The sequence goes on along the minus strand of JBBSRP010000028.1, from coordinate 14,492 downwards.
GTCCTACTCTAAGAAGAGTATTTAAAATTAGTGTTTTTACTTATTTCTTAATTTCATTTCTCTTTTTCTTTTTCTTTTCTCAAGAAGGAAAGGGAGATGAATCACTTTTCATAAATGATCTAATATTTATTCAAAGGCATGGATGGGTTGCTGCCATTGAGAAAAGTATCTCTATTCCTTATATGATTTTGGCTTACCCATTTTCTATTTTTTTTAAAGAATTCGTTGCTTTAAGATTAGTAAATTTTTTTTTGATAATAATTTTACTTTATTATTTTTTAAAAATCGTAAAAATTAAGATTATAGATTTTTATTTGTATCTATTTTTTTTTCTTGCTACATCAACTGTATTTTTTATAGGAACTAATGACGCTTTGTTTTTTACGGGAATAATAATTTTTATAACAGAGGTTTTTTATTTTATAGAAGATAAAAAAATGAATAATGATGTAGTAGCATTTTCTGCATTAATACTTGCTTTTTTTACTAGAGAATTATTTCTGGTTTATATTCCAGTTGTACTATTGGGTCTTTATTTTATTTATAAAAATGGATATATATTCCGCAATAAAAAACTAATTTTCCCTGTTATTTTAGCTGTTTTTTTCATGGTTGCTAATATTCCAAGTTTGAAAATGAATCATAAACTGTCATTTGATAATAAATCAGCACCAAGTAATATGACCGTTAATTGGAGTCAAAGACAATATTTAGCACAATTATTAGTAAATAAAGGAGAGAGTGAAAATTTTAGCCATCCGAGTTGGGAACAAACTCAAGAATATTTAAACAAGAACGGCTCAAATTCGTTGCCTAATGGAATTGTAGAAAGTTTAACTTTTGATTATTCACTTACTTTTAAAGAGTTTTTCAAGGATTTCTATTATTCGATGTTTTTTGGATTCAGGCAACTGGGTTTAATTTTATTTATCCCATTTTATTTTCTTATTATTAATCTAAAAAGAAAAGAATTTTTAAAGAATGAAATGTATGTTCCATATTCTACTTTTTTAATGCTTTTCATATTCTCGTTTATTATAATTTCATATATAGAATTAAGGTGGTTAGTAGCTGTTTTTATAGTTTCAATTGTTTTCTATTCTAAATATCAAGAACAAAAAAAGATAAATTTGAAAATCATATCAGTTAATTATTTTATTATGATATGTTTTTCATTATTGGGTATTTATGGTCTTGTTAATAGACTAATAAGTTACTATTGAAGGAAAAAGATGACTTGCGCTATTATGATGAACGTTTCATGATATAGTGCCGTATGTTACATTTTACTTTCTGCGTTTTTCAGGCTTAGAATTCCAAGAAGAGCGATTGTAGTAAGACTGATTCTAATATTTCAGAAGGCGGACTGACACTTTCTTTTAGATTAAGAGAGAGAATGAGTGAAGCCCGCTATAAAAAAAATAATTTTTGGAAATTTTTCATCTAAATGTTGTAGATAGAGAATTGGAATAATTGATTATGTCGAATACTTTCAATGAAATTGTGAAACTGGCTTTCTGCTAATCTCTTAAGAGTCTACGGTAGATTGTAGCAAAAGTGGTGCTTTGTTTTCAAAATTCAAATCGGAAGATTCGGATCGCTGAAAATGCAGGAAGTGCTGAAGTTAAAAAATTTAATTCGAAAATGATTTTGTAAGAGACTTTTGAGTTTTACAGAGATTTAATTCGCAAGTTATTTAAAATGACATCGGCGACCAATTAAAATAATATGAGAACATTTGAGCTAATAAAATCTGATTATTTAAAATATCAAAAATATGGTGGAAATTTTTGCAGCATACTATTTCTAACTCAAGGATTTTGGGCAAGTTTTCAATATCGTATTGCTCATAGTGTATATTGTTTAAAAATTCCAATTGTTAAGCATATACTTGGGATAATCTGTTTGTTTTGGCAGAAGATAATCGAGATAACTACTGGTATTTCTATCCCCGCATCTGCAAAGATTGGGCACTCGTTTTATACTGGTCACTTTGGTACTATTATTATAAATGCAAATGTGCAAATAGGTGACAATTGCAATGTATCACAGGGGGTTACAATTGGTGTTTCTGGTAGAGGAGAAAATAGAGGAGTTCCTGTTTTAGGAAATAATGTATATGTAGGAGCAAATACAGTAATAGCGGGAAAGATTCATATAGGCAACGATGTGCTAATTGCTGCTTCCAGTTTACTCGTAGATGATGCTGATGCAAATGGAGTATATTGTGGAGTTCCAGCAAAAAAAATCTCAGAAAGAGGTACTGAAGGATATATTTAAAATGAAAAAATTTACAGTTATATCGACGGCACCACTAATAGAGAAATCTTTATATTTTGCTGCTTATAGTCCTTTTGTAAAAGAAATGGAAATATGGACAAAGCATTGTGATGAAATCTATTTTTGTTGTCCTGTCTGGAAAGAGGATAGAGGATTACTTAATTCTGACATAGATTTTAAAATTGCTGGAGTTTATGAATTAAAAGAATTTTCAATTAAAAATATAAAAGGTGCATTAAATAGTTTCAAAAGTGTAATAATTAATTTTTTTATAATTCTAAAAACAATTAGAAATGCAGATCATCTTCATCTGAGATGTCCAGGTAATATTGGTTTGATAGCGTGCATTGCTCAAATATTCTTTCCTTCAAAACAAAAATCTGCAAAATATGCGGGGAACTGGGATCCAAAAGCGACGCAACCTTTAAGCTACAGACTTCAGAAATGGATATTGTCAAATACTTTCCTAACAAAAAATATGACTGTGTTAGTGTACGGCGATTGGCCGAATCAATCCAAGAATATCAAACCTTTTTTTACAGCAACGTATTCTGAAATTGACAAGCAGGAAATTCCATACAAATCATTGAATGATCGTATAAAATTTTTATTTGTAGGTACCTTATCTTCTGGCAAACGGCCGCTTTATGCTGTGCAGATAGTACACGAATTAATTAAACGTGGACAAAATGTTACTTTAGAACTATTTGGAGAAGGATTAGAGAGAGCTGCAATCGAAGAATATCTTAATAAATACTCCCTACAAGAAAGTATTATTTTAGGTGGTAACAAAAACGATACAGAAATCCGGAAGTCATATCAGGAATCGCATTTCTTAATACTTCCCTCTAAGAGTGAAGGATGGCCAAAAGTTGTTGCAGAAGCAATGTTTTGGAAATGTCTGCCTATCGCAAGTCCCATTTCGTGTGTGCCTTTCATGCTTGATTATGGAAATCGTGGAATTCTAATTAATAATTTTTTGGCGCAAGACGTTACAGATATTGAAGATTGCATACATTCCAAAGTTGACTATCAGTCAAAAGTTATGAAAGCAATGGAATGGTCTAGACATTTTACATTAGATTTGTTTGAAGCAGAAATAAAACAGATTTTAATTAAATGAGAATTCTCCAGCTAATAGATTCGCTCGAAGCCGGTGGTGCCGAAAGAATGGCGGTAAATTATGCGAATGCTCTCGGCGAAAGCATTGAGTTTTCTGCACTTGTAACCACGCGCGGAGAAGGCCCTTTGACCTCTGATATAACTAATAAAGTAACGTATCTACATCTCGGCAAGAAGAGAACTTTAGATTACAAAGCTTTAAAAAAATTAAGAGAGTTTTGTCATGATAAAAGAGTAGATATTGTACATGCCCATAGTACATCCATATTTTTAGCAGTAATGTTAAAGCTACTACTTGGCAAAATTAAGGTAATATGGCATGATCACTACGGTAATAGTGAATTTCTAGAAATAAGATCATCTACAATTTTAAAGTTTCTACTTCGCTTTGCCAGTGGCGCTATAGCCGTAAATACCAAACTGAAACTGTGGATAAAAAACGAATTAAACTTTTCAAATGTTATCTATTTGCCTAATTTCGCTTCCATTAATCTTAATCAAAATCAAAATCCAAAAACAAAATTATATGGAACTACAGGTAAAAGAATTGTCTGTATAGCAAATTTGCGAAAGCAGAAGAATCATACTTTACTACTAAATGTAGCGGTAAAAATGAAGATCAAATATCCTGAATGGACGTTTCATTTTGTTGGGAAAGATTTTAATGATGAAATATCAAGAAAAATTAGAAATTCAATTATAGAACATGATCTTACTACAACTGTATTTTTGTACGGTAGCTGTACAGATACAACAGCTATCGTCAATCAGTGCGAGATTGGAGTTCTTAGTTCACTTTCAGAAGGATTACCAGTAGCGGTTTTGGAATTTGGTATGTTAAACAAGGCAGTAGTTGCTACGGCAGTCGGTGAAATTCCCAAGATAATTATTGATAAGAAAAACGGTATGCTAGTAAAATCAGGTGATGATGAAAATTTTTATTTATGCTTAGAAGAGATAATTTTGAATAAAGATCTTCGTGATAATCTCGGGCTTGAATTGCAAAAGACAGTAAGTGAAAATTACTCAGAAGCAGCAGTTTTTGATAGTTATTTAAAGTGGATTAAAAAATGCTGAATTTCGAAATTGACATCAAAAAGTATGGTTATATAATAGGCTTCCACGTACTATTAGGTTTTCTATTTTTTGTGCTACCTATTTTCTCAAAATTATATTGTGCCGCAATCTTAATCTTTGGTTCTTATTTAATAATTAGGAATAAGAATCGAAATGAAGAAGCGTTGTATGCGGCTGCCTATATTGTAGGTGCCGAAGTATTAATGCGGATGACAGGAGGTAATCTGTTGTATGAAATTGGCAAGTACGGTGTTATCATCTTTATTTTGATTGGAATGTTTTTTAAAGGTTTTTCTAGAAATGCGGTTGCATACTGGTTCTATCTCGTATTGTTAATTCCAGGAGTTGTAATAGCAATAACAGATTTAGATTATGATGAAAACTTAAGAAAGTCTATCACCTTTAATATTTCGGGGCCTCTTGCTCTTGGTATTGCAGCGCTTTATACCTATCAGCGTAAAGTGACTATAAAACAATTAAATCTAATATTACTGTGTATTGGACTTCCTATAATTAGCTGCGCGACCTATCTATTTTTTTACGCGCCAGATTTGCAGACTGTAATCACGGGAACGGAGTCCAATTTTGCGACTTCAGGAGGATTCGGGCCTAATCAAGTAGCAACTATGCTAGGTTTGGGACTATTTATATTTTTTTCAAGAATGTTGTTTTCTTCTCCTAACACCATCTTTCTACTAATAAACGCAGCGATAGCCGTTATGGTAGGTTACAGAGGATTAGTAACTTTCTCGAGAGGAGGTATGATTACGGGTATTTTGATGCTAGCAGTTTTACTGTTTTTCACTTACTTTAAAATAAATAGCAGAGGTAAGTCAAAAATTGGTGTTTTTTTAGTTTTTATACTATTTGCAATTTTTGGACTATTTTCATATTCAGCAATTCAGACGAGTGGATTAATAACCAATAGATATGCAAATCAGGATGCAAGAGGTAGAGTGAAGGAAAGTAATCTAACTGGTAGAGAAGAGATTATGAAGTCTGAAATTGACTTCTTCTTTCAGAAACCTATCTTTGGTGTGGGAGTGGCAATGGGAGCAAAACTGCGGGGGGACGATTCGGGTTTAACAGTGCTATCTCATAACGAACTTACAAGGATGCTTGCCGAGCACGGATCGTTGGGAATTCTAGCTCTATTTATTTTGCTCTTTACACCAATGATTCTGTATTTAGATAATCCAAATCATCTTTATTTATTTTGTTTTCTTACTTTTTGGCTCCTCACCATCAATCATGCAGCGATGCGACTCGCAGTACCAGGATTTATATACGCACTCGCACTCTTAAAAGTTGTCCGCACCGATGAAAAACCTTCTCTACATAGGAAATAAACTCGAAAGTAAAGGCAGATCTGCTTCTACTGTAGATACTCTTGGACCTTTATTAGAGGCAGAAGGGTACACTATCCGTTACGCGTCTTCGAAATTAAATATATTTAGTCGCTTTGTTAGTATGATTTACACTGTACTGAAATATGGAAAGCAAAGTGATTTTGTCCTAATCGATACCTACAGTACTCTTAATTTTTATTACGCTTTTTTCTGCTCTCAAATATGCAGGATTTTAAATGTCAAATATATTCCGTTGCTTCATGGAGGCGATCTCCCACTGCGACTACAGAAATCTCCGAGAATGTGCAAAATGATATTTAATAATTCTCATATTAATATTGCGCCATCTGGATTTTTAAAGTCAAAATTTGAAGAGGCTGGATTTAAAAATATTCGGGTGATACCTAATAATATAGTACTTGACGATTTTCCTTATCTGCGACGTGAGGTAATAAGTCCAAAATTGCTTTGGGTTCGAGCGTTGGCCGAAATATACAATCCGATGCTGGCTTTGGAAGTGCTTAAAATGCTTCAAAAAGTGGATCCCGCCGCGTCATTAACGATGGTAGGACCTGACAAAGAAAATATGATGCCAACGCTTCTAGCTTTCGCGCAAAGCGAAAAACTGAATGTAAAATTCACTGGTAAACTCAGTAGAAACGAATGGGGCGAACTATCGCAGTCTTTCCATATTTTTATTAATACTTCTTCTTTTGATAATATGCCTGTAAGTTTACTTGAAGCTGCGGCACTAGGATTATTTATAGTAAGTACAGATGTAGGCGGTATTCCGTTTATTTTTGAGAATAGTCGAACCGCACTTCTTTCTGCAGGCAACGACACTAACAAAATGGCTACTAATATAAAAAGCTTGCTTTCGGATAAAGATCTGCAACAAAAACTACAAGGAAATTCGCACAGACTTGTGCAGCAATTTGATTGGAATAGGGTTAAAAAGCAGTGGCACAGATTGTTTTTTTAGCAAATTTCGTTTCTTAGAAAAAAGCTATAAATTGCAGTCCCCAAACCTAATATTTATTTTTATGCCACTTAATAACCGCAAAACTAAGATGCATTTTGAAATCTCAGAGCGAAAGGTTTTGCTGAGACTAATAGATGTGTTGTCAGTAAGCGCAGCAATGTTTCTGCTCGGACAGATTTTTCATATAGAATATTTTAATAAGATTTACGCAAGCTGGACTTACAGCATTGTTCTAATACTTTACTTACTATCTCTGGGATCAGTTTTTGAAATCTACAATTTGCAGATTGCTAGTAATCAATTTCAATCTATAAAAAGCGTTCTCTTGACAGGCTCCTTGACGGTGCTCTTCTATATATTAACACCTCTTTATTCTCCTGATCTTCCTAACAAACGAATTGAGATTCTGTTTTTTTATCTGGCAGTGGTTGGATCTATATTTCTCTGGCGAATGGCGTATGTTCGATATTTTGCAGCCAATAGATTTAAAAAAAATGCAATTTTATTAGCCGAAAGTCACCATTGCTTGAAACTAGTAGAGGGGCTGGGTATCAAAGATCCTCATTATAAAGTAGTGGGTTATATAAATCTTGATAGAGAAGCAGAAATAGTGGAAAGAAATCCGTTTCTAAAAAGAATACATGCTGATAAAATTGAAAAATTTGTCATGAAACATAATGTATCAGATATAATTATTGCTTCAAAAGAGACCGAAGGAATTACAAAAGAAATCTACAATCAGCTGCTTCATTTATTGGAAAGTGGTTATAATATTAGAGAATATTCACAGGTTTATGAACAACTTAATCAGAGAATTCCAGTGCAGTATTTAGAGAGAGATTTTTTTAAATACTTTCCTTTCAGCCGAAGCAATCAAAATCAGCTTTATAAATTTTCTGCACGTGCGTTGGATATCGTCTTTGCACTTATAGGACTTTTGATCGGAGCGCTTTTAGTTCCATTTGTTCTGATACTTAATTTCATTGCAAATAAAGGAGGTTTATTTTACAGTCAGGAACGCGTGGGACAAAATGGTGAAGTATTTAAAATATTCAAATTTCGTACGATGGGCAAGAATGCTGAAAAAGACGGCGCTGTTTTTTCTACTGCCAATGATGTGAGAGTTACGCCTTTCGGCAAATTTATGAGGAAGTCTAGAATTGACGAATTTCCACAATTTATAAATATCCTAAAAGGTGAGATGAGCATAATTGGTCCGCGTCCCGAAAGACCAATTTTTGTACAGCAAATTGCCGATAAAATGCCATTTTACACAACTCGTCATATCATTAAACCCGGACTTACAGGCTGGGCACAAGTAAACTATCCTTATGGTGAAACCCTCGAGGATAGTCTTGTAAAACTTCAGTACGACCTTTATTATATCAAACACAGAAGCATCTTTATCGACATCAATATTATGGTAAAAACTTTTAGTACGGTACTTCTCTACCGAGGGCAATAAGAAGTTGAGTATGAATAAGCTCAAGAATCCATGGTTTCTTTGGCAATCCCATTCTTAAAACTATAATTGAAATCGCGATAAAAAGTGGCATTACAATCCAAAAGTGAATCTTGTTTAGCATCAGCACGAAGTATACGACAAAACATATACAAAGCACATAGGTCAACTTCTTTAGGAATTCCTTTTTTCCATTTAGCGAAAGCGCAACAAATAGTAGTAATAATGGATTAAGCAGAAGTGCATTGTAGTTGTAGGCAAGTTCGCCGTGCAAAGACCAAAATCCAGCTACGACAAAAAACAAACCTATAAATCCCGTAATGGTCAGGAAAGTCAAATTAATTATTTTCTTATTGAGAAGCAATATTCCTACTAATATTACAATATAAAACACCCAGTTATTCCACCAAGAGAATGGCGCTTTTTGCTGAGGTTGTGCCAAAAGCACTTCAGCTTTTTCTGCAAGTGGTTTTCCGTTATATTGAGCTGTCGCTAAACTTTGGAGTAATTCTATAGGCAAGAATAATAGTGTTGCCTGCTGATCTACTTTTGTCCCAAAGATTATTGAAGTTCCTAATTTCTCAAAAAAGTGATTGTCAAAAAATGGAAAAAGTGTTTCTCGGTAGGTAAAGTCTAGGTTGTCTCTCTTAATAATTACTTTGCTGCCAAGAGTTTTGTTTAGAATATCGACTGCCATATTTGTGCAGTTTTTGTCAATAAATTTATAAGTGTACGTTCCTTCGCTTGAAGTTAATACTCTGTTGAGTTCATCAAAAAGGGATTGCTTTTGTTCGTCAGTCATATTCAGCTGCTGCTCTACAATTCCTCTTTGTTCATAACGATATTGCAAAACGAAGTCTCCAAAAGATTCTGCTGTTGCAAAATACTGTAAGTTACCTTTGGCAAATTTCCCTACAAAATTGGGTGTGGCAAAATCAAAAGCACCGTAGTTATATACAACATCAAGATTGGTAGCTTCGTCTGTAATTCTGATTCCTGTATGTCCAAATAACGCATATACTTCATTGCCGGTGCCACAAGTAAGAACGCTTACTCTTGCATTTTTGGATAGAGGCTCCGCATATAATTGATGAAATCCGAGTAAACTGAAAAGAACTAATAATAGAATCGTACTTCCACAAATTTTCATAATGCTGTTTTGCTTTTGCTAATAATTTTTTATCTAAAAATTCCCAAGTCAACTTTGAGTGAGAAAACATTTGAATATAACGCGGCACTCTGATCTCCTAAATCGGTTAGTGCATAATCGACTTCTATTCCTTTATATTTAAATCCTAGACCGATATTTGGCTGAAAACCTACTTTGTCACTGCCATCGATCTGCGAAATGTTCTGGAAGTTTCCAACTCCAGCGCGAAGATACACCAAATCTATATAGCCAAATTCCGCACCTATTGCTGGATCAATACTCACAGCATTGGTAGAAATAATATCGTTTGTGCGGGCAAAGCGCATATTTAAATTGGCTGCAGCCAAAATACTATAGTCGTATCTGATAATAAATTTCTTGGCAAGACCTAATTGTGCTTTCGGCAAAGTAATCTCCGTACTTTCTGGTAATTCTTGATTTTGTCCCGGAATCGCAGCTTGAATCTTTGCAAATTCGTCTTCGTCAATATTCCATATATTATAGGTGGTTGTGATGTCACGAAGCATCAGTCCAATCTGCCAGTCATTGCGTTCAAACTGAAGGCCGATGTCAAAACCTACTCCCCAAGAATTGGCAAACTTCCCAATAACACGTCTAATAACTTTGGCATTAACCCCATATTGAAATCCTGGCACCTGAAGTTTTCTAGCGTACGAAAAAGTAAAACCATAATCTGCAGCTGAGAAAAGACTGATTCGGTTGTAATCTATATTTCCGTTCTGATCTATCAGTTCGGTAGTATTAAGGATATCATCAACTCCAAAACGGATGATCGAAATTCCAAAAGCGGAGCGATCATCTATAGGTGCGGCATAAGCTGCGTAGTCATATTGCGCTATATTGGCAAAATAACTGGCGTGCATCAAAGCAACCTGACTATCTTCGAGACCAATAAGACCCGCCGGATTCCAGTAACCAGAAGTTACGTCGTTCGTGCTGGCAGTCACCGCATTTGACATTCCCAAAGCTGCTGCATCTACACCGATATTCATAAATTCATTCGAATATTTCCGAACTGCCTGAGCCGAAGAAATTGCAGTAGTTAATAGAAACAGGAAGAGATAATTGTATTTCAAAGCCTTGTTGTTTGTTGAAAATTTGACGTCGCAAAAATAGTATTTTTTCACTGGTTAAATTTAGTATCATCTCAAAAAGCAGCGGCCTTTCGGCGAAAGCCCTAAATTCATTATAAAAAACGCAGTTGTCTAAGACTTATTGTACTAAATTTGCGAGCAAACATTTCAAAATTTATCTGTTATGAATATTAAAGCTCAGGTTCCAAATACGATTACACTTCTCAATCTTTTGTCGGGATGTATTGCGCTAGTATTTGCAACAAATGCCAATTATGAAATGGCGTTTATATGGGTTTGTATTGGAATATTTTTAGATTTTTTCGACGGATTTTTCGCCAGACTTTTTAATGTTTCTAGTCCACTAGGATTACAGTTGGATTCGCTTGCCGATATGGTGACTAGTGGCGTGGTGCCAGGATATGTGATGTTCAGAATGATCGATGAGAATATGAATCTGCCATTTGAATATTTTGCCTATTTCGGATTTTTGATTACCCTTGGATCTTGCTATAGACTGGCAAACTTTAATGTTGATGAAAGACAAACCCAATCTTTTATAGGATTGCCAACGCCAGCAAATGCACTGTTTATATTGAGCTTGCCATTAGTTTTGAAATATACCAATTCGCTAATACTTCTAGAAATTTTAATCAATCCTTATATCCTTTTAGGAATAAGTTTGTTGAGTGCTTATATTCTAAATGCCGAAATTCCGTTGTTCAGCTTGAAAATCAAAAAGAACTTTAGCTGGACTTCAAATAAATTGCAACTTTCATTCTTGGCAATTTCTGTAGTTTTGCTAGCTATTTTTCAATATGCTGGAATTCCTTTGATAATAATTCTATATGTTTTGCTATCTGTAATCAACAATAAAATTTTGGCGAAAGCGAAAATCTAGAATTCTAATTTCTTTTTTCGAAGTTCAAAATTCTGACCGAGATACACACGTCTCACCATTTCGTCTTCAACAAGTTCTTCTGGAACACCGGCTTTTAAGATTCCACCTTCAAACATTAGATAGGTTTTGTCTGTAATAGCCAGAGTTTCTTGTACGTTGTGGTCGGTAATGAGAATTCCGATATTCTTGTTTTTAAGCTGTGCTACAATTCGCTGAATATCCTCAACTGCCACAGGATCTACACCCGCAAAAGGTTCGTCAAGCAGAATAAATTTAGGGTCTGTAGCAAGACAACGCGCAATTTCTGTACGTCGACGCTCACCACCAGAAAGTAAATCTCCTCGATTGGTACGGATGTGCTCAAGGCTAAATTCAGCAATTAAACTTTCCATTTTTGCAATTTGCTCTTCTTTGCTGAGTTTTGTAAGCTGGAGTACGCTTAGAATATTATCTTCAATACTAAGTTTTCTAAAAACCGAAGCTTCCTGAGCCAGATAGCCAATGCCGTGCTGCGCTCTTTTGTACATCGGATCATGGGTAATATCTTTGTCGTCAAGAAATATTTTTCCGCTATTAGGCTTTACTAGACCAACAATCATGTAAAAAGAAGTGGTTTTTCCAGCTCCATTTGGGCCTAGAAGACCAACAATCTCTCCCTGATTTACCTCTACCGAAATACCTTTTACAACACTACGACCTTTGTAAGTTTTTACTAAATTTTCTGCTCTTAGAATCATATTTTGGGCGTTTATATGCTTTCGCTAAATAAAATTTATACCACAAAGGAACTGATAAAATAAAATTCCCATAGTGACCTTAACAGTAATTTATTGTTGATCGTTTTCTTCTAATGCATCCCAAAATTCATAAGCTCTACGCAAATGTGGAATTACGATTGTTCCGCCTACTAGAGTTGCTATACCCAAAGCTTCCATAACTTCAACTTTTGTTAAGCCTTGCTTATGAGCGGTCTCTAAATGGTAAGCAATGCAATCGTCGCAACGCAAAACCGCGGATGCAACAAGACCTAGCAATTCTTTGGTTTTTACATCAAGAGCACCCGCCATATAAGCGTTTGTGTCTAAGTTGAAAATTCTTTTGATGATCTTATTTCCATCATCATTTAGAATTTTCTCATTCATCTTAGCTCTATAATTATTGAATTCTTTTACTTTGTTCGGCATCTTTAAGTTGTTTTTTGACGACAGCGGCAGCGATAAAGATACTCACTTCGTAAATTAATAAAATTGGAATGGATACTATAATCTGACTTATTACATCAGGAGGTGTTACAATTGCTGCTACCAAAAGAATAATGATAATCGCATATTTTCTGTACTTGCGTAAAAATTCGGCGGTAACCAAACCTAATTTCGCAAGGAAATAAATAACAATTGGTAATTCAAATAACAATCCTGTAGCCAAAACTGATGTTTTAATCATTCCCACATAGGAGGAAAGATTAAACTCATTCTTAATCACATCACTGACAGTAAATGTTGCGAAGAAATTGACGGACAGTGGTACAATGATAAAATAGCCAAATACAACTCCCAAAAAGAATAGAATTGAAGAGATGAAAATAAATAACTTGGCATTCTTCTTCTCCGTAGAATAGAGCGCAGGACTTACAAAACTCCATATTAGATATAAAATATATGGAAATGCAAGAATAAATCCGGCTGTAATACAAGTCCATATCAACATAGAAATTTGTCCTTCCATATCGGTATTTTGAATAACAAAAGGAAATTCTGTGACACAGAGTCCGTCTACCCCAAACACTTGCGATACTTGGCAGAAAAGTCGGTATGTGATAAAATTCGGATCGGTCGGGCCGAAAATAATTTGATCAAAAATAAAATCGCTGACAAAAAATGTGGCGGTCGCCATTACCAAAATACCAATTGAACTGCGCACAAGCAGCCATCTTAATTCTTCTAGATGATCCAAAAAACTCATCTTATCTTTTTGTATCTTTTTTGCCATTAGATGAGTCCTTCTTTAAGTATGTCGTGCAAATGTAGCACGCCTTTGTATTGTTCGTTATCCAAAACCAATAATTGCGTAATGGCATTATCTTCAAGTATATTTAATGCAGTTACTGCCATATCTGATGCTTGAAGTGTTTTTGGATTGCTTGTCATAATATCTTTAGCGATTAGATCAGCAAATGTATCGCGATCATTTAGCATCCTTCTAATATCACCATCAGTGATAATTCCAACAAGTTTTCCATCTTCAATAACAGCAGTTACGCCTAAACGCTTCTCAGAGATTTCAAAAATGACTTTTTTTATACTATCATCTGGAGAAACCATCGGTTTTTGTGCTCCTTCTAGCATATCAGAAACTTTTAGAAGTAGTTTTTTTCCCAAAGCACCACCTGGATGGTATTTGGCAAAATCTGTTGCTTTAAAGTCTTTCATCTCCATCAAGCAAATTGCGAGAGCATCACCCATTACGAGTTGAGCCGTCGTGCTGTTTGTAGGAGCAAGATTATTAGGACAAGCTTCGGCATCAATGGTCGTATTTAAAATATAATCAGAGGTTTTTGCCAGAAACGAATTTATGTTCCCTGTCATTCCAATCAAAGTATTTCCAAAGGTTTTGATGATAGGAGCAAGCGCTTTTATCTCTGGGCTGTTTCCACTTTTGGAAATGCAAATAATAACATCTCCGGGCTGAACCATTCCTAAATCGCCATGAATCGCTTCGGAGGCATGTAAGAATAAAGAAGGAGTTCCTGTGGAATTCATTGTTGCAACAATTTTCTGTGCGATAATTGCGCTTTTGCCAATGCCTGTAACCACTAGTCTGCCTTTGCAGCCGTAAATCGCTTGAACACTATGAATAAAGTCGTCATCGAGCAAATCTGCCAACTTATTAATAGATTCACCCTCAGAATATATGGCTTTTTTCGCGACGCGGAATATGTTTTCTTTTGTTATCAATGAAGAATTGTTATAAATTTGTTGGTGTAAAAGAAAATAAGTATATTTATCTGTTGCAAATTTATACAAAATTACCATTAACACAGAATGAATTCAACCCAAATTGACATCTTCAAAGAAT
>JBBSRP010000027.1:0-20054 GCA_038242935.1 Flavobacteriales bacterium | reverse complement strand
TTCTCCTGTACTTCAGTCGGACTTTCAAATCCTAGATCTAAAATCGCCTTCAGTAACGATTCACTTAATCCTAATTGTTCAAATTTATTCATATATGTATTTAAAATAGGGTGCAAAGGTACGTTATAAAACATTTATAAACTAATGCATTTTGTCTATTTTATTTATTATTATGTATTGAGAATCAATAAGTTAATTTTTTAAGAACTCTTGCAACTTTCCAATAGCGATCCCGCGATGGCTAACAGTTGCTTTTTCTTGCATCGAATATTGAGCAAAACTACGTTCTGAACCATCAGGAATAAATACCGAATCATAACCGAATCCTTTACTTCCAATTCGTTTTTTTGCGATCGTGCCATTTACAATTCCTTCAAAAAGATGGGTGTCGTCGTTTAATTTTAAAGCAATTATAGTTTTAAATTGTGCAGAACGATCTTCAACACCTTCCATCTCTTTCAATAATTTATCAATATTATCTTTGCTATTGCAGTGTTCGCCTGCATATCTTGCAGAATAAACTCCTGGTGCTCCGTCCAACGCAGTAACTTCTAGTCCCGTATCATCTGCAAAGCAATCAAGCTGATAATTATCTTTTACATATTCTGCTTTTAGGAGTGCATTGCCTTCAATTGTATCGGAAGTTTCTGGAATTTCGGTAGTGCATCCAATATCTTCTAATCCTTTGATAGTAATGCTTGAGGGCATCAGCTGCGTAATTTCTTGAAGCTTATTCTTATTGGAAGAGGCAAAAACTAATGTCATATTTATAAGGTGTGGTAATTTCGCGTAAGCGTGATTATTTTTGAAGTGCTAATGTAAGCAGAAAGAAAGTTTCTTTGACAGCATAAACTTGATGCGGAATACCTGGCGGCAGAGCAATCATCTTTCCTCTGGTAAGCTCGCTTTGCTGGTTTTCTGTTTCGAAATTTATATGACCTTGCAAAATTTGAACCGTAATGGCTCCCGTAGCACTATGTTTTTTCATTGCAGCTTCGGGGTGAAGTCCTACAATTACCATACATAAAGTATCATTTTTAAAAATCGTTAAGCTATTTCGGTCACTTCTGCTCCAAGCTTCTTCAGATTTGATCTGACTTATTAGTGCATCAGTATCAAATGTGAGCATTTCTTGATTGAGCGCCCGACCACCTTCTGGTCTTTGTCTGGTAGCTCGAATAGTAGATTGTGTGGAAACTTCAGATTTTTTTTCTGCGGAAGCTATCTTACTCTCTACATCAAAAATCGCAGCCATTTCTGAAGAAAATGAATTGTTAGCAATGTCGTCAGAAGAAATGTAAACCCCTTTGATGTGATTAATAGCCGAAGAAATCGCGTAGATCGTAACTTCGTCTGTGGGTATAAACATACTAGAAACTTTGTAATGTCCGTCTACAGTAAAATCTTCGGGACCAATCATCGAAGTTCCTGCACTATACAATAATCCGTTTTCGGCTAGGCTGAAACTTACAGTATATCCTTGTTTTTTAAGATTGTGCAGAACTTCAGAAAATGGATGTATTGAACTCATAATAATTATTTTTTGGATATAAATTAGATAACAGCCGTTTTTCAAATGAAAATAATTGCCATAGGAAAAACAATTCAATTTACGTCAAATAATATTAAAGTCAAAGTAGAATCATGCTATATTAGAAATGCGCACCAAATTTCTTTCATAAAAAAAGCCCGTCGATCTATTGAGATGAAGAGCTTTGATAAAATTTATTTTTTGGCTTTCGCCGAATATATTTGTGCTACTAATTACTGCGATCTTCTAAAGTTAGTCGAACAAATACGTGCTTAATTCCTTTTTTGTCAGATTCCCTTTCATCAATTTCTAGAAAATCACTCATTGACTTCAGCATAGGAGTAAGTTTGGCATACCCATAATTTCGAGCGTCAAACTCTGGTCTTTTTCTTACAATCATATTTCCGACATCACCCAAAAATGCCCATCCATCGTCATCTGCAATATCCTCAATTGTAGTTCCTATCAATTCGATAATATCGTCATCAATTTTACTTAGAGTTTTTTCTGCAACTTTCTCAACAGTTTTTGTCGAACGTTTTTTAGATTCAGGATCTGAAGAAGATGAAGAAGCAATTTTCTTTGGTTTCTTTTTCGTAGCACCGTCAAGTACTTCGATGTATATAAATCGGTCACAAGCTGCAATTAGGGAATTTGGTGTTTTCTTTTCTCCTATTCCAATTACTTTCATTCCCGATTCTCGCAGGCGTATTGCCAATCTTGTAAAATCACTATCACTAGAAACAATACAAAAGCCATCAAGCTTTCCCGTATACAACAAATCCATTGCGTCAATGATTAAAGCTGAATCTGACGAATTTTTTCCTACTGTGTAACTATATTGCTGTACGGGCGTAATTGCATGTTCTAGCAAAACATTTTTCCAACCGTTTGCATTGGGTTTAGTCCAATCTGCATAAATACGTTTTGTGGTAGGCGAGCCAAATTTTGCGATCTCTTCCATCATTCCTTTTACATTGCTGTAAGGAACATTATCTGCGTCTATTAATACTGCAAGTTTTAATTCTGTATTATTATTCATTCTTGATGAGTCTATTTATAAGTTTTCAAATATACAAAGGTTTTTTGATGCTCGATCTTATTTTGGACTTTTCCCTAGTTTTCTAAAATAATGTGTTGAATATTAATTCATATTTATATGAAAAAATTCTGGTTTTCACAATGCAAAAATCTAGCTATTTTAGCCGTAAAGTACATTATGTTAAAATATTTTGGTTTTAGATATTTTTATACATTTTAATATATTAATTTTGCACTCGAAAATGTGGAACTAAATTTCACATAAAGATTTACACTGCATTATGGCTAAAGATTTATTCGAAAGAATTCAAAACAGTAGAGGTCCTCTAGGAAAGTGGGCTTCTCAGGCAGAAGGTTATTATGTTTTTCCAAAACTAGAAGGAGAACTATCTAATAGAATGATGTTTCACGGAAAAGAAGTAATCAACTGGAGTATAAATGATTATCTAGGATTAGCAAATCATCCTGAAGTACGAAAAGTAGATGCAGAATCTGCTCAACTGTACGGAGCTGCATACCCGATGGGAGCGCGAATGATGAGTGGGCACACAAGCAAACACGAAGAATTAGAGCAAAATTTAGCTTCATTTGTACATAAAGAATCGGCATATTTATTAAATTTTGGATATCAAGGAATGGTTTCGACTATTGATGCTTTGGTGACTAAAAATGATATTATTGTATACGATGTAGATTCTCACGCGTGTATCATTGATGGCGTTCGTCTGCATATGGGTAAACGTTTTACGTACAGACACAATGATATTGAGAGTATAGAAAAAAACCTTGAGAGAGCTACAAAAATGGCTGAAGTAACTGGAGGAGGAATTCTTCTTATTACCGAAGGAGTTTTTGGAATGCGTGGACAGCAAGGAAAACTTAAGGAAATTGTTGCTCTTAAAGAAAAATATAATTTCAGATTGCTAGTTGATGATGCACACGGTTTTGGAACTTTGGGTAAAACTGGAGCTGGAGCAGGTGAGGAGCAGGGAGTACAAGATCAAATTGATGTGTACTTTGGAACTTTTGCAAAATCAATGGCAAGTATCGGAGCTTTTATAGCTGCTGATAAAATTGTTATTGATCACTTAAAATACAATTTAAGATCTCAAATGTTTGCAAAATCATTGCCAATGATTCTTGTTTTAGGTGCAATTAAGCGGCTTGAGATGTTAAAGACGATGCCCGAACTTAAAAACAAGCTTTGGGAAAATGTGAATGCGTTGCAAAGTGGTCTTAAAGAAAATGGTTTTGATATTGGAGATACTAATACTTGTGTAACTCCTGTTTATCTTAACGGAAGTATCCCAGAAGCGATGATGCTTGTAAACGACCTTAGAGAAAACTACAATATCTTTTTGTCTATTGTAATTTATCCAGTAATTCCAAAAGGGATTATATTACTAAGAATGATTCCTACAGCTTCTCACACTATGGAAGATATCAAGGAAACACTTGCAGCGTTTGTTGCCGTAAGAGGAAAATTACTTGCTGGGACGTATGCGGCACTTGCGGCAGAGCATACTGTAGATGTAAGCGAAGAGAGATAAATTTATTTTATATATAATAAATAAGAAAGCCGTTTTTAATATTAAAAACGGCTTTCTTATTATTATCGAATTTGAATAAATCGATTAAATATTTTTTACAAATGTGCATCTGTGTTTGTGAACAAGCGGATCAAAGTTTTTCCACAAATTATGAATCGCGTGATTCTCTTCTAATTCAGGCGTTCGAATGCAGGTTTCAATTCCTTTCTCTTTAAAGGTTTTGTAGTATTCCTCAAATATAATAGCCGTAACACCTTTGTTCTGAAATTCGGGATCAACTCCAATTAAATAAAACAATACATCCTTACTACTTCTTTTAGCTTTCAGAAAATGTAGAAACCCGAAAGGAAATAATCGACCTTTAGATTTTTGCAAAGCGTGAGCAAAAGAAGGCATTACAATACTGAAGGCAATCATCTTTCCATCTTTATCATCTATAAATTTGATGTACTCTGGATTAATGAGACTGATATATTTTTTCTTAAAAAATTCTTTTTGCTTTTCTGATACTCCTACAAATGACGATAGGTCAGCATAAGTAGTGTTGAACAAATCGAACATTTCATCGACTCTTGCTATGACCTCTTTTTTTGTCGAATAGGAATGAGCTTTTAGGTCGTAACGCCTCTTTATCAATGTTGAAGCTTTCATAAAAAACTTTTCCTGAACGTTCGCAAAAGGAAAAATACTCTCTATATATTCTTTTTCTTTTACAAATCCTAGCTGTTTCAAGTGCTCTTGGTAATATGCGTGATTGTACCAGGTGATCATCGTACCTATATAATCAAAACCTTTAGTCAATATTCCAACCTTATCTAAATTAGAAAATCCCATTGGTCCTTCTATGTGTTCTAAATTGTTCTTTTTGCCCAATTCATGTACCTTTACTAACAGTGCTTCAGTTACAGTTACATCGTCAATTACATCAAACCATCCAAAGCGAACTTTGCTCTTTTTTTGAAGTTTTACTTCGTCCCAATTGATGATTGCCGTAATACGACCCACAGCTTTTCCATCGCGATATGCCATATAAAAATACGCTTCGGCAGTTTCAAAAATAGGATTCGTTTTTTTGTTGAAGCTCTCAACTTCATCAGAAATTAGCGGTGGAATCCAATAAGGGCTATTTTTATAAATAGAGAAGGGGAACATTACATATTCCTTAATTTCTTTCTTTGAGATACACTCTTTTATTGTTATCATTTTTTATTCAGGAAGGTTATCGCCACCAACTTCGTCAATGCGTTTGTTCTTTTTCTTTTTGTCTTTTTTGTCTTTTCCTTTCTTATCTTTTTTGTCATCGTCGCCTTTAATACGAAGGAATACTTCTTTATAGTTGTCGTCAAATCTCCAGGAAACTCCCAATCCAGCCATCATATACGAAGGATCGTCTTTAATATTTGCTCCTATCGAAGCATCAACTTGTAAATTTTCTGCAATTAAATAAGCCGCTCCAAGTCTAAAAGCAATATCATCTCTGTAATCGCTTTTATAACCTTGAGCTTCAATAAATCCTGACCACTGCTCGTTAAAACCGCGTGTAAGGGTAATAATTCCACCCAAAGTCATATAATCTGAACCAATTTTGTCTCCAAGAAAGTTCATCACTAATACGTGTTTACCGAATTGATTTTGAGTAATAATCGCAACTTTTGGTGAGATTTTTGACTCATCTTCATAAGCAAAACCATCGTTGAAAAGATTAAGATTTGCACCAGCGTAAACTCCGATTGCAGGAACTAATTGTCTCCAGATGAATTTGTGATTTGCCTTCCAGCTATGAATGCTCGGCTTACGTTCAAAGTGTTTGTAAGGATCGTAAACTAGAAACTTGGCTCCAATAATCATTTGGCGTAAGCCCGAAACTTTATAGTCTAATTCAGACATCTCATAATTTGAATACTGATATTGAAGATCTAAATTAAATTCTAGTTGCTCAAAAAATGCACCATACCGAAGGCTCATTTCTGATCCCAATCCAAAACCTTTTTGGTCAATTGACTTGTTTTCTTCATCAATTGCAAAGATTCCGGCTTCAACTTGAAAAACACTTTGACCTACAGAAAATGCAGCCATAGATTTTCCAGGTCTGTTAGAATTTATTACATCTGTGAACTGGCTGTAGCCGAAAGCAGTGGAGCACAAAGCAAGAATTGTCGATGCGAAACGTAGTGAAAACATAGAGTAATGATTTTTTGAAGAACTCAAATGTACTGCATTTTATTATTAATTTAAGAATTTAAGGCAGTTTTTGAGACTTTGATTTAGTAATTTTGCTCTTATTAAATATAATTATGCAGACAGCTTCAATTCAAGGAGTAATTAAAATACTTTTCTACTTTATAATATTTTATTACGTTGCCAAATTTGTGATGCGATTTCTTGCACCAATACTTTTGCGAAAAGCGATGGAAAAAGCACAAGAAAGTTTCCGTCAAAAGCAGCAGCCACAACAACCACGAGAGTCTCAGACTACCTTTGAAAGTCCTACTAGTGACAGGCCAAAGGAGAAAACAAAAGTTGGCGAATACATCGATTTCGAAGAAATCAAATAATTTCAATTTGATTTTCGGCTTAGCGTTTTTAATTTTCTACTTTTACCAAGTATATCAAACAGAATTTTCTAAGCATTTATGAAATCTATTAGTAAGTTTTATCCCCATTTGGCTGCAATTGCCGGTTTTATTATAATTGCACTTCTTTATTTTTATCCAGTTTTACAAGGCAAGCAAATCTTTCAATCAGATATTGTGCAGTACACTGGAATGGCCAAGGAACAAAATGATTTCAGAGCGTCAGATAAGCAAGAGCCTTTTTGGACAAATTCTGCTTTTGGCGGAATGCCAACCTATCAACTAGGTGCAAATTATCCTCATAATTACGTCAAAATACTTGATAGCGTAATTCGTTTTTTACCTAGACCTGCTGATTATCTATTTCTATATCTTATCAGTTTTTACGTATTGTTGATCGTCCTCAAGACCGATCCACTCAAGGCGTTTATAGGTGCTTTAGCTTTTGGACTTTCTACCTATATGATTATCATTTTGGGCGTAGGCCACAACGCAAAAGCCCACGCAATAGGATATATGCCACTTTTATTGGCCGGAGTTTTACTGGTTTACAGACGACGATATATTGTGGGCGGATTGCTTACGATGGTTGCCGCAGCATTAGAAATTAATGCCAACCACTTTCAGATGACTTACTATTTGTTGTTTTTACTTCTAATAATTGGAGTTTACTACACGTATATTTTTATAAAAGAAAAAGATTTTAAGACCTTAGGATACACACTTGCAACTTTTGGAATTGCTGCGATTTTTGCAGTTGGCTCTAATGCCACTGGACTGCTCGCCACGGCGGAGTATGCCGACTTTAGTATGCGTGCCAAAAGTGAACTTACATTTAATCCCGACGGATCAAAAAATACTACCACTGCAGCTATGGATTACAACTATATTACCGAATATAGTTACGGTCTAGCCGAAAGTTTTAACCTGATTGCACCAAGACTTTTTGGTGGTTCCAACAGTGAGAAACTTGGAGAAGATAGTCATGTTTATGATTATCTAATAGGTCAAGGTGCTCCCGAAGGTCAGGCGAAAGAATTTATTTCGGGCTTGCCAACTTACTGGGGTGATCAACCAATTGTGGCGGCTCCAGCATATATTGGAGCTATTGTATTTTTCCTTGCTCTACTTGCATTTTTTGTAGATAACAAGAAAGTTAAGTATTTATTATTGGCTGGTGCATTGCTTTCGCTAATACTATCGTGGGGAAAAAATTTCGCAATAGTAACAGATTTCTTTATTGACTTTGTGCCGTTCTACGATAAGTTTAGAGCAGTATCTTCCATACAAGTTATTCTAGAACTTTGTATGCCTGCTATTGCTATCATTGGACTTTCGGCATACTTTAAAGAGGAGGATGTAGAAAAAAGATGGAATGCTTTGTGGAAAACTGCCGCGATAAGTTTGGGTTTAATTATATTTCTATTTTTGATCAAAGGTTTCTTCAATTTTACAGGAGGAAGCGATGGTTATTTTGCACAGCAATTTGGGCCAGACTTTGTAAGTGCGCTCAAAAATGACAGAAAAACAATGTATTCTGCGGATCTTCTTAGAAGTGGATTCTTTATAATTATCGCAGCTTTGATTTTATACCTTCATAGTAAAAATCGTATTGCTCAAACCACAGCAGTTATTTTAATTGGTGTATTTATGATTGCCGATTTGTTCTTTGTTGACAAAAAATACGTAGACAGTAGCAGTTTTGTTGATGCAAGACAAGTTGAACAACCATTTCAGCCGACGCCAACAGATTTAGAAATTCTTAAAGACACGTCTCATTACAGAGTTTTTGAAGTGCAAGGAAGATTGAAAGCCCGTACTTCATATTTCCACAAATCTCTTTCGGGCTATAGCGCAGTTCGTCCAAGAAGAATCGAACAAATTTTTGATTATCAAATTGCAAAAAATAACTTTGAAGTTTTAAATATGCTGAATACAAAATATGTGATTCAGGTTGATGAAAAAGGGGCAGAGTTTCCAGCGGTAAATCCAGATGCAAATGGTAACGCTTGGTTTGTATCAAATATCAAAAAAGTATCGACTGCAGATCAGGAAATGAAAGCGCTTGACAAATTTAATAGTTTGGAAGAAGCGATTGTAAATACTACTGAATTTCCTTCGATGACTGTATTTAGTTTTGCAACAGATAGTATTGCAAATATTACATTGCAGGTGTATAAACCAAATTATTTAAAATATACTTCTAACAACAATAACGATGGTTTTGCAGTATTTTCAGAAATTTATTATCCTCAAGGATGGCAGGCGAGAATTGATGGAAAAGAAGTAGATCACATCAGAGTTGACTACACTTTACGTGGACTTGCAGTTCCGAAAGGAAAACATACAATCGAGTTTACATTTGAACCTCAAGTAGTAAAAACTGGAAGTATGATTTCATTATTTAGTTCATTAGGAATCTTTTTATTGATAGTTGGAGGAATTTACTATGAATTTTTTTACAGAAAAAGAGATTCAGACAGTACTCAAGACATAGAATAAGTAAATAAAGGTTTGAAGAAAGAGAAGAAGAAAGTTTTGATTATCACGTATTATTGGCCACCTGCCGGTGGGCCAGGTGTACAACGATGGCTGAAATTTGTCAAATATCTTCCTGATTTTGACATCGAACCAATAGTTTATATCCCAGAGAATCCGACATATCCAATTTTAGATTCAGATCTTGAACAAGACGTTTCGAAGAAGATAACAATTTTGCGAAAGCGAATTTTTGAACCTTATGGTATAGCTTCAATCTTCGGAAGCGCCAAAATCAAAAAAATTAGCAAAGGAATTATTCCGCATAAGCGAAAACAATCTTTTCTCGAGAGAGCATCATTATGGATTCGTGGAAACCTTTTTATTCCCGATGCACGTGTTTTTTGGGTGAAACCTTCGATTTCATATTTAGAGAAATATATTAAGGAAAATAACATTGATACTGTAATCACGACTGGACCTCCGCATAGTGTCCACTTGATTGGACTTGGACTAAAAAAGTTGAATAAAATAACTTGGATTGCAGATTTTAGAGATCCTTGGACGACAATTGGTTATCATAAATCGCTAATGTTGAGTCCTCAGGCACAGCATAAACATATTGCTTTGGAGAAGGAAGTGCTTAGTACGGCCAATTCTATTATTGTAACTTCTCGAACTACAAAAACTGAGTTTTCAAGAATTACAAATAAGCCGATTGCGGTAATTACTAATGGTTATGATGTAGAAAGAGTGCAGAAGAAACCATTAGATTCTAAGTTTTCCCTAGCACATATTGGTTCATTTCTATCTGAACGTAATCCTCGAATATTATGGAAAGCTTTGAAAGAACTTGTAAAAGATGAAAAAGGCTTTGCAGATAATTTTGAACTAAAATTAGCCGGAGCTATAAGTCCAATAATTCTTGCAAATATTGAAGAGTTTGCATTAACCAAATATCTAAATAATATGGGTTATTTAGCTCATAAGGAAGCTGTCGCCGAACAAAGATCTGCACAGGTTTTACTTCTAATCGAAATTGATTCAGAAGAGACAAATGGAATTATCCCAGGGAAAATATTTGAATATATGGTTTCAGGAAGACCAGTTATCGGGATAGGCCCAGATATGTCTGATTTTGCAGATATTATTACCGAAACAAACACTGGAATTTTTATTAATTACGACGAAAAGGATAAGCTAAAAGATACAATCTTAGAATATTATAAGCAATATCTTGAAGGAAATTTAAAATCGAGCGCTATTGGACTTCAAAAATATTCAAGAAAAAATTTGACTTCACAATTAGCACAAATTCTAAAGAGCTAATATGGGCATTGTTATAAATCAATCGATCAAAAATACTATAATTACTTATATAGGATTTGCAATCGGTGCGGTGAATGCCTTGTATATGTATCCTGAATTTTTAGGGAAAACATTTTACGGACTTACTGCATTTCTTCTTTCTACTGCAAATATCATTATGCCATTGATGGCTTTTGGAGTTCATAATACATTAATTAAATTTTATTCCACTTATTCTACGGACGAAAAGAAATCACAATTTTTGTCGTTTGTACTTCTTTTACCATTGCTCACTATTATTCCCTTGACATTAATTCTGTTGTTTTTTTACAAACAAATAGCACAATTATTATCCATAGAAAATCCTATTATTTACGATTACATTTGGCTTGTCCCAGTTATAGGACTTTGTATGGGCTATTTCGAAATTTTCTATGCTTGGGTTAAAGTCAATATGAAATCGGTCCTGGGAAATTTTATCAAAGAAGTGTTTCTACGAATCCTAATTTCCATATTCCTCTTCGGTGTTTACTTTAAATTTATTACTGTAGAAGAGTTTGTGTATATCACGGTTGCAATATATTTGGCAACAACATTGACAATGCTCTATTTTTCATTTCGCGTAAAGCCAATTTCTCTAACGCTTATCTTTCCAAAAAATAAAAGTCAAATCATTACGTATTCAGTTTTTATAATTCTTTCAGGAAGCGTGGCTGTAGTATTATTGGATATTGACAAATTTATGCTTGGGCAATACATTAGCATCGAAAATATTGCATTTTATTCAGTTGCAATTTTTATAGCGACCGTAATTTCAGTACCAAGCAGAGCAATGCATCAGATTACATATCCGATAACTGCGAAGCTGATGAGTGAAGATAAATATGAAGAATTAAATGTGCTCTACAAGAAAACATCAATTAGTCTTCAAGTTGTTGGAGGATATGTTTTATTGGGCATCCTTGTAAATATTAAGTCAGTATATTCTCTGCTACCAACCGAATATTCTGACGGAATAGCAGTGGTATTCTTAATAGGATTTTCTAAATATTTAGATTTGATTTTAGGTAATAACAATGCAATTATTTTTAATTCAAGGTATTACAGAATGGTGTTGTTTTTGGGTCTTCTGTTGGCGTTTTTTGCCATTACGCTTAATATGTGGCTTATTCCAAAGTACGGAATTAATGGTGCGGCAATCGCGACTCTTATTGCCATTACGCTTTACAGTCTTGCAAAGTTACTTTTTGTAATATTTCAGATGAAGCTATATCCTTTTACTTTGGAAACGTTGAAATCTTTTGGAATTCTCTTAGTGAGTTTTGGAATTTTCTACTTCTGGGATTTCGAATTACATCCAATTTTTAATATCATTTCTAAGTCTTTGATATTGACAATATTTTTTGGCTTTGTGAATTATTATCTAAAAATATCACCCGAAATAAATCAGGTGATAGATCAGATACTTAAATTTATTTTACCTCGAAAAGCTAAGTAAAACGAATACTTATAGTTTCTCTTTGAGATATTCTCCAGTAATTGATTTCTTGTTTTTTACAATTTCCTCAGGTGTTCCAGTTGCAAGAACATAACCGCCATTTTCTCCACCTTCAGGTCCCATATCAATAATATAATCGGCACATTTGATGAGATCAAGGTTGTGCTCAATTACAATAATAGAGTGACCTTTTTCCAATAAAGCTTCAAAAGAGGCAAGTAATTTCTTAATATCATGAAAATGTAGACCTGTAGTAGGCTCATCAAAAACGAATAAAGCTTTTTCTTTTGTGGTACCTTTTACAAGGAATGTGGCAAGCTTAATACGTTGCGCTTCTCCGCCCGAAAGAGTAGAAGAGGACTGCCCTAATTGCACATATCCCAAGCCAACATCTTGCAACGGCTGAAGCTTCTGCATAATTTTGGATTGTTTTGTTTCTGTAAAGAATGCAACTGCATCGTCAACGGTCATAGTCAGAATATCATCAATATTTTTTCCTTCAAACTGAACTTCCAATACATCTTTCTTGAAACGTTTTCCACCACAATCATCGCAAGGCAACTGAACATCTGCCATAAAAACCATTTCGACATTGATAGAACCTTCACCTTTACAAGTTTCGCAACGTCCACCATCTACGTTAAACGAGAAATGTTTCGGCTGGTAACCTCGAATTTTTGATAATTTTTCTTTCGAAAATAAATCACGGATGTCGTCGTATGCCTTGATATATGTTACCGGATTAGATCGTGAACTTCTACCAATTGGGTTTTGATCTACATATTCTATATGTCGAATTTTGTGATAATGTCCGCGTAATTCTGAGAACTGTCCGCTTTTTTCGCCCGGTCCATCAAGATGTTTCTGCATTGCAGGAAATAGAATTTTCTTTACAAGTGTGCTTTTTCCACTTCCCGAAACTCCAGTGATTACTGTGAGCATTTCCAATGGAAAACGAACATCAATATTTTTTAGATTATTTTCTCTTGCACCTAATATTTCTATATATGCATCACTTTTTCTGCGGATGCGAGGCACCTCAATCTTCAGATCTCCATTCAAATATTTAGATGTCAACGAAGTAGATTTCAGTATTTCTGCGTAAGCTCCTTGAGCTACAAGTTCGCCACCATAAGTACCCGCTTCTGGACCGATATCGATAATCATGTCAGCGGCTTTCATAATATCTTCGTCGTGTTCAACAACAATTACTGTGTTGCCAAGATCACGCAAAGCGATGAGCACTTTAATAAGCCTCTCAGTATCTTTTGGGTGCAAACCAATACTTGGCTCATCAAGAATATACATAGAGCCTACAAGACTACTCCCTAGAGATGTTGCCAAATTAATTCGTTGTGATTCTCCACCAGATAAGGTCGCAGAGTTTCTATTGATCGTCAGATAATCTAATCCAACTTGAGACAGAAAGGAAAGTCTATTATTTATTTCGATAAGAAGTCGTTTTGCGATAATGGCATCGTGCTCTCCAAGTTGAAGTGTTTCAAAAAACGGGATCAACTTTTTGATTGATAGATCTACTAATTCAGAGATTGTCTTGTCGCCAACTTTTACGTAGTTTGCTTCAACTCGTAATCTTCGACCAAGACAAGAATAGCATTTCGTTTTACCTCGATAGCGAGATAGCATTACGCGATTCTGAATTTTATAATTCTTTGATTCTAATTCTTTAAAGAAATCATTCAATCCCGTAAAATAGCTATTTCCTGTCCACAAAAGTTGTTTTTGTTCGTCTGTAAGCTCAAAATATGGCTTGTGAATAGGAAAGTCAAAACGATGTGAGTTCTTTACTAATTCATCTCTATAATAACTCATTGATTCGCCGCGCCAAGGGAAAATTGCGTTTTCGTAGATGCTTAAAGAAGTGTTAGGAATAACTAACTCCGCATCAATTCCTATGATATTTCCATAGCCTTGACAAACAGGACAAGCACCATAAGGATTATTAAAACTAAACAAATGAACGTTTGGTTCTAGAAAGCTAATGCCGTCCAAATCGAAATTACTGCTAAACTCTATACGATTTTTCTTATCTACTTCTTGTAGGTAGCAAATTCCTTTTCCTTCGTAAAATGCCACTTGAATTGCATCGGCAAGTCGATTAAAAAAAGCTTCGTCTTCTGCAACGACAATCCTATCAACAATAAGAAGTATTTCTTTCTTGCCGAATTTGATATTCTCGATCTCATCTAAACGAATAGTTTCATTGTTTATTAATATTCTTGCAAATCCTTGTTGAAGCAATGCTTTGAGTTTGTCTTCTAAAGGTCTATCTTTTTCTAAAACAATTGGAGCCATCAGCAACCATCGAGATCCATTTTCAAATTCTGTCACTTTCTTGACAACATCTGTTACGGTATCTTTTTTTACTTCCTGTCCAGAAATAGGAGAGATGGTCCTACCAATACGTGCGTACAGAAGTTTTAAATAATCATAAATTTCAGTTGAAGTACCTACTGTCGATCTAGCATTGGTAGTATTTACCTTCTGCTCAATTGCAATTGCGGGAGCGATCCCTTTTATATATTCGACTTTTGGCTTATCAAGACGACCAAGAAACTGTCGCGCATACGAAGACAAACTCTCTACATAACGGCGTTGTCCTTCGGCATATAAGGTATCAAATGCCAAACTTGATTTTCCCGAACCCGAAAGTCCCGTAATTACTACAAGTTTGTTTCGTGGGATAACAACATCTAGGTTTTTGAGGTTGTGTATTTCTGCCCCTTTTATTATAATGTTGGATTTTGGATCCAATTTACTAAAATCTTTTTGCATAGTAAGAAGTCCTGTTTTTTATGCAAAGATAAGAAAAAAGTCAGCGCTTGATAAGGGCAATTATTGGTAATCAGAATGATGCTTTGATTCATTTTTATTGTCTTAAATGTGTTAAACTTTAAAAAAGTTTGGATACTAAAGATTTAAAATGTTAAATTTGGTTAATACAAACTCTAAAAAATAGTAGCCTATACAACAAAAGTACTTTTAAAATTTATTACCCAACCCAAATTTAAAAGGTACTATTATGGCTACTAACACACTTACTGACGCTTTATTGGTCAAGAATTATATCGCAGGCGACGAAAAATCTCTGGAGATATTAATCAACAGGCACCAATCAAAAATATATGGTTTTATTTATTCGAAAATATCTGATAGAAATCTTTCTGATGACATATTTCAAGATACTTTTATTAAAGTAATTAAAACTTTAAGATCAAATTCGTATAACGAAGAAGGTAAATTCTTACCTTGGGTAATGCGAATAGCACACAATCTTGTGATTGACCACTTTCGAGGAACTAAAAAAATGCCAATGTTTAGAGAAACCGAAGAATTTTCGATTTTCTCTATTATGTCAGACAACGTTCCTAACATCGAAAGTAGAATAATCACTTCTCAGGTAGAAGAAGATATACGTAAAATTATCGAAGAACTTCCAGCAGATCAAAAGGAAGTTTTGATGATGAGAATGTATCAAGATCTAAGCTTTAGAGAAATCTCTGAACTTACAGGAGTAAGTATCAATACTGCTTTGGGCAGAATGAGATATGCACTTATGAATATGCGAAAAGTTATAGACAAGCATCAAATAGTTTTGACTAATTAATAATAATGTTTGAAACATATCGTTATAATAAAAAACATAATGATATGGCTAAACTTTACTCAAAAAAATCTTTAGTAAATTCAAACAAAATGCCCAAAAAAAGTACAATAAAGTTTTTACTTGCATATTCGCAAGCACTACGAGTAATTCAAGTAGGCAAAATGAAATTTGAATGCATTGCTAACTAAAAGAAACATCCTGATTTATTCAGGATTTTTTTTTGACATAATTTTCCAAAATGTCTTTTCTGCCGATGGTTCTGGTGATAACGTCCTTTTCTAGATCCCACCCTCGGGCAGGAGAATATTCACGACCATACCAAATTATTTGTAGGTGAATATCATTCCATCTGTTCTCTGGAAATAGTCGCTTTGCATCGCGCTCGGTCTGTTGTACATTTTTGCCATTAGACAGATTCCATCTGTACATGAGCCTGTGAATATGAGTATCTACAGGAAAAGCTGCAAAGCCAAACCCTTGTGACATTACCACACTCGCCGTTTTATGCCCCACTGCAGGAAAAGATTCTAAAGCTTCATAGGTGGCTGGAACTTTACCATCATATTGCTCAACAATCATTTTGGACAAACCGTAAATTCCTTTAGATTTCATCGGACTCAGACCGCAAGGCTTAATAATTTCACGAATTTCCTCGACTGACATTTTTATCATATCATAAGGATTGTCTGCTTTTGCAAATAGTTTGGGAGTAATCTGATTTACACGCACATCCGTACATTGTGCAGAAAGCAAAACAGCAATTAGTAAAGTATACTGATCTTTGAAATCTAGTGGGATAGGGATTTCTGGATATAACTCGTCCAATTCCTGCATTACAAAAGCAACTCGTTCTTTCTTGTTCATATTATTTACCGTAACTTTAATGCAAAGATACATAATATGACAAAATTTAAAGTAGGAGATAAGGCAGCAAATTTTGAAGGATTGGATCAGGATGGTAAGCTTCACAAATTGCAAGATTTTATTGGCAAGAAACTGGTGATTTTTTTCTTTCCCAAAGCTAGTACGCCGGGTTGTACGGCTCAAGCCAAAAATCTCTCGGAAAACTATCAGGAGTTTCAAGATAGAAACTATACAATACTAGGAATTAGTGCGGATAGTCAAGAAAGACAGACGAAATTTAAAAATAAATATGAAATGCCTTTTCCATTAATCGCAGATGTTGACAAAAAAATAATTGAAGCTTACGATGTTTGGGGAGAAAAGAAATTTATGGGAAAAACCTATGACGGAATAAAACGAACAACTTTTATTATTGACGAATCTGGAAATATAGAAGATATTATTACAGATGTTAAAACAAAAACGCATTCATCACAAATATTGAAATAAAAAAATAGCGGTTAATTTCTTGACCGCTATTTTTTTATTTTTTAACTTCTAAAAATCGACTTTCGTCGTAATCAAAAAGCTTTTTATCTTTTATCAGGTGTGCAATTCCTTCAGGAAGCATTTCTTCCCATCCAGATTCACCGTTATTAATCATCTTTAGTACTTCTCTGGAGAAAACTCCAAGAATTTCAGGATCATAATTTTCTATATCAACAAGCTTTCCGTTAAATTTAAAGAATTTATAAAGTTCCTTCAATCGAGGATGAACTTTTAGATTTTCAGAAGTAATAATTTCGCCCGCTTCGTCTAGCATTGGATATAAGAAAACTTTTAGATCTCTATAAAATAACTTTCCAAAGGCTTCCAAAATTCCACCACTAAGGTGTCGGTAGTACTTCTCATCAAAGATATAAACAAGATTGCTTACTCCCATTGCAAGTGCCATTCTCTCCTTAGTGTAATTTGAGAAATATTCTACAACTTTATAATATTCCTTAAAGTTTGAAATCATCACTGTCTGTCCAAGTGAACAAAGCAATTCCGCACGATCGATAAAATCAGCTTCATCGATTTCTCCCTCAAAAGCAAGGTTGGAAAGAGTAATTTCAAAAATCACCAACGTATTATTCTTGTCTACCTTTTTATCTTTCAAGAACATGTCCATAGATTTTTGGTACATGTCCATATTAACTTTTGTAACAGGCCTAAAACTCCCCCGAAGTGCCAAAATATTTTTTTTGTACAACATTGTTGCGGGAAGAATATTGTGACCATCTGGTGTAAACATTACCGCATCGGTCATTCCAAATTTTACAAGCTGCAAACTCATTAATCGGTTATCTACCCCAGCAAATCGTGGTCCCGAGAAATTTATTGTATCAATTTCCAGCTGATCTTTGTCAAGATGGTCGTACAAATATGAAACCAACATTTTTGGATCACGGTATTTGTAGAATGCACCATAAATAAGATTTACACCAAGTGTACCAAGGGTTTCCTGCTGCAGTTTTGTGTCAGTTTCTTTGAACTGAATATGTAATGAGATTTCGTTATATTCTTCTTCAGGATCTAGTTGGTAGCGAATTCCTACCCAACCGTGGCCTTTAAACTGCTTTGCAAAATCGATTGTTGCAACTGTATTTGCGTAGCTAAAGAATATTTTTGTAGGGTGCTTTTCTCTACTAAGTCGGCTTTCCATAAGGTCAACCTCATGAGTAAGCATTTTTTTTAATCTACTTTCGGTTACATAACGACCATCTTCTTCAATGCCATAAATGTCGTCACTAAAGTCTTTATCGTAAGCAGACATCGCTTTTGCAATTGTGCGTGCAGATCCGCCAGATCTAAAGAAATGACGTACTGTTTCTTGACCCGCGCCAATCTCGGCAAAAGTTCCGTAAATATTTGTGTTTAAATTTATGCGAAGTGCTTTGTCTTGAAGTGATGGAACTTGAGCTATGACTCTATCTCCCTTTAACGAATTTTCAGTGTTCATGAAATCTTAGTACTAGATTAACGACAAAGTTAAGGAAATAGGGCGATGCGAAAAGTTTTTTGTCCTATTTTTGTAAAAATTAAAAACTTTGAAAGTATATTTTTTAGGTACTGGAACATCGCAAGGCATCCCCGTAATAGGAAGCAAAGATCCCGTTTGCCTGAGCAATGACCATAAAGACAAAAGACTTAGAGTTTCGGTGTGGATTCACGACGAGAATTTTTCGGTTGTGGTAGATTGCGGCCCAGATTTTAGGCAACAAATGCTAAAATCTGAATGTCCTGCGATCGATGCGCTACTCTTTACTCACGAACACGCCGATCATACAGCAGGACTTGATGATATTCGGCCTTTCAATTTTAGGCAAGGCGCTCTTAAAGCTTATGGGCATAAAAGAGTGCTCGATAATATCAAAAGTCGGTTCGCTTACATATTTCAGACAGAAAATAGATATCCAGGTGCGCCATCTCTTGATACAATTGAAGTTCACAACGATCAGCCATTTCAGGTAAAGGGAAAAACCATAATTCCTATTAGCGCGTGGCACGGATCTCTGCAAGTTTTTGGGTATCGAGTAGATAATTTTGCCTATTTGACCGACCTTAAAACTGTTCCTGAAGCTGAACTTTCAAAATTTGAAAACCTTGATGTTTTGGTCATAAATGCTTTGCGCGAAGAACCGCACGAAACTCATTTTAATTTGGCAGAAGCACTCGCATTTATCAAACTTGTAAAGCCTGCCAAAACATATCTCACACATATAAGTCACAAAATGGGTTTTCACGAAGAAGTGCAGAAATGGCTTCCCGAGAACGTGTTTCTAGCTTATGACAATCTCGAAATTACTGTTTAATTAATCTTTTTTAATCATCTTAAAACAATGAAAAGAATATATATTTACCTGTTCATTTTTGCTGTCTTGTTTAATATTTTTACTTATATGTTCTTTAATAAACAATCAACATTTCAGGAAAAAAGATACCACGATATGAGTGTAAAGATGCGTGATAGCATCAACTTGTTGAAAGGTTCGCCTGTTGATGATGACTATTTTGATTTAGATAGAAATCAGAAAGCGCAGAATTATTTTGATTCAGAAGATCCTGCAAAAGTTGTGGATTATGTGAAATTAATTCCGTTTGTAAAAGATCAACTTCTAAACTATAACGATAGTCCAAAAGGGAATGAATACACAGGTCAAGACCAAATTACAGATCAAAAATTTATCATTAATAAGATCAAGATCCTTAATCATCGTTGGATTATCGCAGATTATAGCGACGGAGAATATTGGGGCGAAGCAATGATCAAATATTTCTTGAATGACGATGGGACGATTTCTTTTGAGACGTTTCAAAGTATTTTATATCAGAAATAATATTTTCATTTGAAGTTTTTTTTTTTGGGCGCGACCATCGCCAGAACGTTTTCGTTAAATACAAAATTTAAGGTGGCGCTGGTCAGGCTCAATGTCATTAAGTTAAGGTTTTAATGTGCTGATTGGTAGTGTAATAAGTCATTTAAAATTTGTCTAATTGTAGGTTATTTCTTATATTTATGTGAAATATTTGACACATAAGTAAATGAAAAGTAATTCTG
>JBBSRP010000026.1:0-20863 GCA_038242935.1 Flavobacteriales bacterium | reverse complement strand
TTTTTAGTTGAACTAATTATTGCAGACGATAATTCGCCAGATAATACGGAATTCATAGTAAGAGAAATAATTCGTCTAAATCCAAATGGTCACCAAATAAAATATGTGAAGCATAAAAAAAATATTGGGATGATGCCTAATTTCTTTTCTGCATTAGAACAATGTCAAGGGCAATACATTGCACTTTGTGAGGGTGATGATTATTGGTCTGATCCATTAAAGTTACAGAAACAAATTGATTTTTTAGAGACAAATCAAGATTGCTCCATTTGTGGCGCTGGAACAAAAGTTATACGAGGAAGTGAATTTGTCAGTGAGTACAAACATGTAAAACTAGAAAAATATTCTTTTGACAATATGCCTTTTTTTCATACGTCTACGTTTGTCTTTCGCAGTAAATTTATTTCTGAAATTTTAAGATGGAAAGATCGGATTACAATGTATGATTTAAGTATTCGATATATTCTTTCTGATTTGGGTAAAGTAGCGATATTACCAGAAGCTGTAAGCGTATACAGGTTAAACGAGATGGGTGTTTGGAGTAATGAAACAGAAATTTCTAAATTGATGTTTAGCATTAAAATTGATAAGGAGTTTTATTATAATTTTAAAGATAAATACAAACGGTTTTTCTTGCGTAAACTTATTTATCACTATCATGCACTGTCAATGTTGCAATTTAATCAAAGAAAAATAATTAAAACTGCACGAAGTTTTGTTACTCTGTCTGCTTTTGCACTTAAATCTGTCAAACATGACCCCGAATTCCTTACAGCTATTGTTAAAAGTAGAGTGCGACGAGTAGTTGGTCTTAAATAGCTATTCATCAATTTAATGAAAGTTAGTTCTTAGTCATTTATGGTCGAAATTTAAATCACATTTACTATAAAAAAACTTAATTATGAGCTACAAACTTATTGATAGATGATATTTTTAACAATCAATTTATTTTATAAATAATATAATACTTATTTAAAAAAATAATGATAAAATTTTTAGATTTAGAGAAGATAAATCAGCAATATGCTACTGAATTAAAACAAGTTGCATCAGAAGTAATAGATTCAGGTTGGTTTTTGATGGGAGATAAGTTAAAAGACTTCGAAAAAAAGTTAGCTAATTTCACTGGAGCTAAACATGCAATAGGAGTAGCAAATGGTTTAGATGCATTGCGGTTAATTTTGAAAGCCTACATTAATATGGGGGTTATGGAAGGAGGTGATGAAGTTGTAGTTCCCGCTAATACTTATATAGCTTCCTTATTAGCAATTTCTGATAATCGGCTTGTTCCAGTTCTAGTAGAACCAGACCCCAAAAACTTTAATTTGGATATTGATCTTCTCGAAAAGCACATTACTCCAAAAACACGTGCAATTATGGTTGTTCATTTATATGGACAAATTTCTTGGTCTAAGAAATTAACAGAACTGGCAAAAAAGCATAATCTAAAAATTATTGAGGACAATGCTCAAGCAATTGGCGCGGTCTGGAACGGGATAAGGTCAGGTAATTTAGGTGACGCTGCGGGTTTTAGTTTCTATCCAGGTAAGAATTTAGGAGCCTTAGGAGACGCGGGTGCTGTAACTACCAATGATGATGCACTGGCGGATCAAATTCGTGCTTTAGGAAACTACGGCAGCAAAGAAAAATATGTCAACGAATTTAAGGGACTAAATAGCAGGATGGATGAAATTCAAGCTGGTTTTCTTGCAGTTAAATTAAAATATATAGATGCAGAAAATCAATATAGAAGACAAATTGCTGAGCGCTATTTATCAGAAATAAGTAATCCACTAATACAGTTGCCTTTCCCCGATAATGCGACAATGAAAGTCTCACAAAATCAAGAGCACGTTTGGCATTTATTTGTCATTCGCACAAGGTACCGTGAAGAATTGCAACAATATTTAAGTGATAATGGAGTTCAGACTTTAATTCATTATCCTACTCCGCCAAATAAGCAGCTAGCTTATGCGGAGATGAATGATTTAAATTTTTCTGTAACGAATGCAATTCACGATGAGGTTTTGAGTTTGCCTATAAGTCCAGTCACAACAGAAGAAGAAGTTCAATACATAATAAACGTTATAAATGATTTTAAGAAGTAATTTATTATCATCTTCTAGATTTTTAATGTGTATGACGCTACAAATTATAAAAAGATTATAATGAGTAGTAATCAATCGTCCTATAGCCAAATAATGAAAATTACCCCTATTTTTGAAGGAGTCCAGGTTTTTAAAATAATTATAGGCGTAGTAAGTCAAAATTTATTGTAGTTTTTGTGGGGCCGGCAGGTATGGGTATAGCAGGTCTTTTAAATGCTACTCTAGCGATGATTTCAGCGCTGACCAATTTTAGATTATCAACCAGTGCTGTAAGAAATAGCGCTGTGACGCACGGTGCTGATCACAAAGAAGAACTAGCTCGGGTGCATTCACTTTTCGGAAATTAATGTGGATTACTGGTTTAGGTTTTACTATAGCATTAGTATTATCCTATTGTCTAAGTAATCTTACTTTTGATAATAGTGAATACACTAGGGCGTTTGCGTTATTGTAGAGAGGACAATTTTTGATAAGAGCTTGTTTGTAAAAACAAGTAGAGATGCAAGAAAATTTGCAGAAAAACACATCGCTTGCGAAGTAGTTGCTGCAAAGTATTTAGAATTATTAAAATAATGGAATTATTAAAAATTGTTGTGTTTTATAGATACAACTAATGATTAATGTGGTAGAACGTTTTATTTATAAAAAATGAATAGTATGACAAAAAATGTCTTAGTTGTTATTCCAGCTAGAGGTGGATCAAAAGGAATTCCCAGAAAAAATTTAAGACTTTTGTTTGGAAAGCCACTAATATATTATTCAATTACTACTGCACTAAAATCCAAATACAATCCAACTGTCATAGTAACTACAGAAGATGATGAGATTGCACTTATTGCGCAGCAGTTTGGTGCAACCGTTCATAAAAGACCTGGAAATTTGGCAGATGATAAAAGCACTTTGGATCCTGTTATTTATAACGCATATCAATTCGCTGAAAATTCGAATAATAAGAAATTTGATGTTATTGTTACGTTGCAACCAACCTCTCCACTACTGCAAGTAGAATCTTTGGATAAAGGAATTGAAAAGATGCTGAGTCAAGGTTCAATTGATACAGTGATATCTGTAAAAGATGATACGCACTTAAGCTGGGGTGTACAAGATGGAAAATATTTTCCAAATTATGAAGAGCGCGTAAATAGACAGTATTTAAAACCGGCATATACAGAAACGGGTGGTTTTTTGATCACACGTAGCAGTATTATCAGTGAAAATAATAGGATTGGCAAAAATGTTGATCTCTTAGTTCTTGACAATGGGCAGGAAATTGATATTGACACCTTTAATGACTGGAATTTATGTGAATACTTACTCAAGCGCAGGAAGATTCTTTTTGTAGTTGCAGGAAATTCTACAATTGGCCTCGGACACGTGTACAATGCTCTAATTATTGCAAATGATATTCTAGACCACGAGATCGAGTTTCTAGTGCCAGCAGATAGTGAGTTGGCTTATGATGTCATTTCTTCCAAAAATTATAAGGTCACCAAACAAAGTCAAAATTCATTGGTAGATGACATCAGCCTAATCCAGCCAGCAATCGTAATTAATGATTTGCTCGACACGACCGAAGAATATATGGTTGCCGTTAAAAATTTGGGAGTGCATATCATTAATTTTGAAGACCTAGGAGCAGGCTCAAAGATGGCAGATTTAGTGGTTAATGCAATTTATCCAGAAGAAAAGAAATATCCAAATCATTTTTTTGGTGAAAATTATTTTATTTTACGTGATGAGTTTATATTTAATCATGCAACAAAAGAAATTAAACCTGAAGTGAAAAATGTGCTAATAACTTTTGGAGGAGTAGATCCTTCAAATTTGACGCTACTTGCTTTAGACTCTATTTATGAATTTTGTACCGAACTAAATATAACTATTGATATAGTTACCGGACCGGGATATACCAACTTCAAATCTATCGAAAGATTTGAAAAAGCGAACGTGTACAAGAACGTCAAAAATATATCCGAATTTATGTTTAATGCTGATCTGATTTTTACATCTGCTGGTCGCACTATATATGAGGTAGCCAGTATTGGCACTCCGGCAATTGTCATAGCCCAAAACGCAAGAGAACTGACACATTTTTTTGCTTCTGAAAAGTACGGATTTATAAATTTAGGCCTTGGGAAAAATTTAGCAAAATCAGAATTATTAGATCAGTTTGAAAAAATTGTTGATAATTACGATAATCGAAAAAATAATCATCTATTGATGGTAAAACAAAATTTAAAATTAGGAAGAAAAAGGGTAGTCCAATTAATTACAAAATCAATTCAAAAAATATGAAAATACTAGATTTATTTAAGAAAGGCAGTAGTAATCAAGCAACGCTTTCTAAACCTTATATTATAGCAGAAGTTGGAGTGAATCATGAAGGTAGTATGGAGACTGCAAAAAGATTGATTGATGAAGCAAAAGAGGGTGGCGCTGATGCAGTAAAATTCCAATCATATAAAGCAGAAACATTGGCTTCAAAAGACTCCCCGTCGTATTGGGATACTACAAAAGAACCAACCGCTTCTCAATTTGAACTTTTCAAGAAACATGATAAATTTTGGAAAGATGAGATGGTTGAGCTAAAGAAATATTGTGATCAGGTAGATATTGAATTTTTGAGTACTCCTTTTGATATTGAATCGGCGGACTTTTTAGATGAATTGATGAATGTTTATAAAATTTCATCATCAGATATTACAAATAAACCATTTATCGAATATATGTGTGGTTTTAATAAGCCAATTATATTATCAACAGGAGCAAGTCATCTATATGAAGTTCAAGAAGCAGTTTCTTGGATTAGTAAATTTGGAAATCCTTTAGCTTTATTGCACTGTGTTTTAAATTATCCAACCCCAGACGAGAATGCCAACTTAGGAATGATTTTAGGTTTGAAAGCGGCGTTCCCAAATAATATTATTGGATACTCGGATCATACCTTACCTAAAGAAATGGAAGTATGCATGATGGCAACTTTATTAGGTTCTGCAATTATTGAAAAGCATTTTACTCATGATAAGACTTTGCCTGGTAATGATCATTACCACGCTATGGATAAAGAGGATTTAAAACTTTTTAAAGATAAATTAGATACTGCTTTTGAAATTTTGGGAGATTTTGAAATTAAAGCTTTAGAAGATGAAGAGTTGTCCAGAAACAATGCTCGTAGAAGTTTGGTAGCTGCAAAATCACTTCCTATTGGACATATTATTACCAGAGAAGATCTGACATTTAAAAGACCAGCACACGGAATAAGTCCAAGGAATATTGATGAAGTTATAGGCAAGGAAATAACTGTAGAAATCAGCGAAGATGATGTTCTAAAATGGAAAATGCTGTCGTAGAGCCTAGGAAGTAAATTTTCTACTGGTTTTTTCATCAGGATAAACCTGGATGGACGATCTTAGAATCAGACACTCAAAATAATGTTCAGTAATTTTAGTATACATCGTACAAAATAACGGGAATAGATTTAGTCTGTTCCCTCTATCTAGTAGAAATAATTCTGCAAAATTAAAAAATAATGAAACAGCATATTTGCTTTTTTGTACATACAGAGTACCACTTGCTACTATCTATAAATGAGATAATGCAAAATTATGCTGACTCATCTCAGTATGAAATTACACTCGTATTAAAGCGAACGGTAAAAGGCACTCGTCTTAAACAAGATTTAGATTTAGCTTTTTTGCCATATAACTTTAGTATATTAGAATTTGATTTAAATCTAAATGCAAAGTTATCTCAGTCAGAAAAGCAGAGTTTAGACGAATTGCTAGCACAAAGATTCGACATATTTATCTTTTTTCAAGAGCAGGATCCAATTTCTATTATTCTTATTAATCAGTTCAAGAAAAACAGAACTAAAATATATTTATTTCAGGACGGCCTCAAGCCTTATATAGCTCATACAATGCCATTTTCACCAGCGCTGTGGATGAATAACGTAAAGCAGAATAGCTGGATTAAAAAAAATGGATATCCGATTAGTGATTATGCGTCTTTTTTAAACTGTAAGATGTACGGCTTTTTAAAAGGAATTGACAAATTGTTCTTGACATTTCCAGAAGCTTACATCAATTGGAAAAAATTACCGATAGAAAAGATCAATCCAGTTTTTACAGATGAATTTGTTGAGGTTCTAAAAAAAGTATTTGTTTGGGATGATGATCTGTTGCAAGCGAGAGACCGTGTTATATTTTTCATGAATCAGCCGATGCATGATGATGGCTCCTTTGAAGTTAATATGTTGCAAAAACTACAGATTAAATATCCTGAAGCAACCATTTATATAAAAAACCATCCCTTAACGCCGCAATCTAAGATTGATGCATACAAAAGCATAGAAAACGTTACAATCATTAGTTCAAAAATACCTGCAGAGCTTTTTATAAGTCAATTAACAAATTCAATTATACTCTCTGTTTATTCAACATCAATGTTTATTGATAATCCTAGATCAAAATTTTACTATACTTTTGAAGTTCAGGAAGGAAATAATATAAAGAGATTAAAAAAATATAAAGTTATCAATCCTACTCCGCACATAATATCTGTTGACGAAATTGATAAGATTAGTTTTTAAAATCGTGCATTTAAGTTTGTTTTATGAACGCACGATAATGTGATATGAATAAATGTGAGCAGGAGTAAATTGCAAAGCAGTAGAAAAGTTAGCACTTAAAAAGGAATTTATTCTAAAAGAGTTCAGTAATAGAAATAGGTTAAAAGTAGAGAAAATGTTGTTATCAGTTATTATACCTACATACAATGTAGAAGCTTGGATCGAGAAATGCTTATTGAGTATTATCAATCAGAATTTAGAACCAACAAGTTACGAATTAATAGTTGTTAATGATGAGACTCCTGATGAGAGTGCAGCAATCGCTCGAAGATTAGGTCAAATCCATCCTCAAATAAAGGTTATTGACCAGAAAAATAAAGGGTTGTCAGGTGCTCGAAATACAGGAATGCGCAATGCGAAAGGAAAATATATTTTATTTATAGATTCTGATGATTATATAGAGCCAAATACACTTAGCTCCATGTTAACTTTTGCTGAAGAAGGTAATTTAGAGATTGCGATGTTTGGGCAAAATATAATCATAAATGGCATTAAAAAGCCGCGAGATCAAAATAAAGCTGAACAAACAGATGTGATTCCCGGAATGGATTTATTCTTTATGAGATCTAGCGATAGTGCTTGTAAATATTTAATACGCACTGATTATCTAATTGACAATAATTTATTCTTTTTTGAAAAAGCGGTCTATCTTGAAGACGGAGAATGGAGTCCACGATTATTTGTCAGAGCAACAAGGACAGCTTACAAAGGGATTTACTTTTACAATTATCTTATAAGAGAAGGTTCATTAGTAACCTCTGGTGTTGCGGTGTCAGAAAGAGCATTAACAGGCTATATGAACTCTGCAAAGCACTTGATGGAATTTCAAAAAAATAAAGATCTGACAAATGTTCAAAAACATTTTATTAATCAAACTATAGCAAAATTCGTCTTTTTGCCCATAACGCTGTGCGCAACAAAAAAAGGTCTTAAACAATTTAATCAAATTTCCTCTACCATAAGAAAGGAAGGATTCGGCAAATTGGATGGTAGAGGTGTTGTGGGTATGCGTCTGAAACATTTGAAATTGTACAACAAATCGATTTATCATTTATACATTTACCTGCTGCTTAAAAACACTTTTTCGTTTGTAAAGTAGAAAAGAAAAAAAAATGAAACAAAATTCAATTCATTTTGAAGACTGTACTAAAGTTTCAAATAGGAAGAGTGACAGTGAAAAATATATCTGGCTATTATTTTTGACGCTTCCAATATTTGCGCTATTTCCAGTTTTAAAAAAATATCGATTCAAGAATTTAAGAAAATTCGTGGTTTTACTTGGAGGAGTTTATGGACTAACTTTTATTCCAATACCAAATTCAGATGGTGAAAGATTTGCGTCTTTTTACAGTGCTAGCGCTGATTATACACTTAGTCAATATTTATACGATATTGGAAATATTTTTGG
Organism: Flavobacteriales bacterium; assembly: GCA_038242935.1. Classification (GTDB taxonomy): domain Bacteria; phylum Bacteroidota; class Bacteroidia; order Flavobacteriales; family Flavobacteriaceae; genus Flavobacterium. The sequence goes on along the minus strand of JBBSRP010000026.1, from coordinate 12,717 downwards.
AGAGAATGTCCAATTTCCAGATGTCTATGCCTACACACTTTTTTATCTCGGAAATTTATTTACAGATAATGTGCAGTTTTTCTTTATGATAACTGGCTTGGTTTACTTTACAGTATTTACCAAATTAATTAATAGTTTTTACGACGTAGATGTTGATATATTAAAGAAAGACAATGCTTTCTTTTTCCTAGGTATTATCTTTATCTTAAATTTTTCGGCAGGTTTAAATGGTGTTAGATGGCCATTAGGGTTAATAGTCTTTTTATTAGGATCTTATAACCTGATTACTACAAAAAAGACGAAATTCTTGCTGATTGCTGCGCTGAGCATGATGGTTCACTTTGCACTAGCGCCTGCAGTTGTTTTTTTAGCGCTATTTCACTTTGTACCTATTTTTCGGAACCGAAATTTTTTACTTGCTTTTATTTTATTAAGTTTCTTAGCAGGAGGTGTTTTACTCACAGATAATTCAGAAGTTCTAGGGACAGTTTTAGACTCAAAACTATCAGATTACACAGGAGAAGGATACGTGGAAAAAAGGGAAAACACGTCAGAAAGTTGGAATTGGTATGTGCCAATTGCACATTTAGGCACCTATTATTTTTCATTATTATCAATTTTTCTTTTATGGATTTATCAACGCAAGCTGGTCACTAATCAGATTTCAGTCAATCTATTATCTTTTGCAACTTTAATGATTTCTGTCGCGTTTATAGCAGGTGGGGTTGTTGATATTATGACAAATCGTTACACGTTACTAGTAGTTTTTGCAACACTATCTACATTGGTCTACTTGGGTTTTATTAATCCAAATTCTAAAGTCCTCAAGTTTCTTAAATACGTATATCTACCTATTTTAATTATTAAGGTATTAGTGAGTTTTAGAGTAGACTTTCAAACGATTAGTGTGACACTGCTTACAAATCCTATTTTCGAATTTTTTTTATAATATATCATGAGTATAAGTACCATAATTAGAGAGTTACGTTATTCATCATCGCTGGGCTTCGGAGTGGCGTTAGCGATTCACCGCTCTTATATTTTCGCAAAGTATAGGACTAAAACTGACCAGTACTATATTAAGAAACGCTTTAAAGAAGTTTTTGGCAAGGAATTAAACTTAGATAATCCAGAGACATTAAATGAAAAGATTCAATGGTATAAAATTCACTTTAAGAATCCTTTAATCACAAAATGCGCAGATAAGTATGAAGTTCGTAAGTATATTTCTGACGTCATTGGTGAGAAATATTTAATACCCTTATTGTTCCAAACTCAAAATTATAGAGATATTGTGACAGAGAAGTTACCAGATCCTCCTTTTATCATTAAGGCAAATCATACTGCTGGCACAAACTATATCGTAAAAGACAAAAAGGCTATGGATTGGAAAAAAATCCAAAGCGATTGTAGATGGTGGTTGCACCTTAATTATTATTATATAGATAAAGAATGGCAATATGATAAAATTAAACCTAGAATTGTTGTAGAAAAATTGCTAACGGATGCAAAAGGACAAGTTCCTTCCGATTATAAATTACATTTTATAGACGGGATATTTCAGTTTTTGCAAGTAGATTTAGATCGTTTTACAAATCATAAAAGAAATATCTATGACAAAGATTGGAATTTACTTCCTTTTACGTGGAGTGAATTAGATAAGCAGAATAATCCGATTTGGGATAATGGCGATGACGTTGAACGTCCAAAAAACCTCGAATTGCTCATTAGTCTGGGCGAAAAATTAGCCAAACCATTTCCTTACGTCAGAGTAGATTTTTATATTTTAAATAATGAAATTTATTTTGGAGAATTGACATTTCATCACGGTGGTGGTTATGAGCATTTCACACCTAATGAGTGGGATTTATATTACGGAAAAAAAGTACCTTTAGTTCATTTTCCTTCGATGCAGTCTTAAAAAATATGTTCGCTGAGATTTAACTTTTCCATCAAAATAAAAAATATGTTATCATTAAAAGAGAAAATCGCCAAAAATTACATTAATGCCCGCGGTTGGAAATCGAAGCAAAAGTATGTAATAATCGAAAGCGATGATTGGGGAGCAATTAGAATGCCTTCAAGAGAAGTTTTTGAAATATTAAAAGCCGAAAATATTGGAGTTGACAAATTCTCTTTTGATAGAAATGACGCATTAGAATCTGCCGAAGATCTAAAAGCACTATTTAACACTTTGGAAAAGTTTCAAGATACCAAAGGCAATCATGCAGTTGTAACAGCTTTTTGTGTAGTGGCAAATCCTGACTTTGATAAAATTGAAGCGTCTAACAGAGAAGATTATTATTATGAAACGGTATTAGAAACATATCAGCGATCTGAGCACACAAAAAATGTTCCTGGATTAATAAAAAGTGGAATAGATAAAAATATTTTTGTACCACAATACCATGGACGAGAACATATTCACGTTAAGAGGTGGATGGAGGCAATTAATTCAAATTCTGAAAAAGAAAAAATTGCGTTTGAAAATAAAGCTATAATTTCTTCTAAATCTAACAGTTGTACACAGCCATATACGAAAGATTATTTTAAGGGGTTTGATTATTTATCACCATCAGAACATCAAGAAATAGAAAATATTAATAGGGACGGTTTGCAGTTGTTTAAAAAGATTTTTGGTTTTCCCTCTATTTCATTTGTTGCTCAAGGCAGCGTTTTTGGCGATCATTTGCTAAAAATGTTATCTGAAGAAGGTGTGCGTTTAATAATTGGACAACAGCAATCACCACAATTAGATGGAACATACAAAACTATCAATAAATTTTGGGGCGATAAAAGTAAATATAAGCAAGTATATTGGCGACGCAACTGTATGTTTGAACCAGGAAGAAATCAAAATCAGGATTGGGTAGGTAAGTGTCTTGAGGAAATGGAAATCGCTTTTAGATGGGGGAAACCTGCGGTTATCAGTTCACATAGAGAGAATTTTATAGGCAGTATTTTTGAAGAAAATCGAATTGAGTCTTTAAAAAAGCTTGAGCTTCTCCTTGCTGAAACTTTAAGACGCTGGCCAGACGTTCAGTTTATAAGTACCGCTCAATTAGCAGATTTGATGCTATCAGACAAGTAAAATAAAAATGATTAAACATACTTTAAAAAAACATCTTATTAATAGTAGAGGTTCTAGAGTTGCTGCAAAAGTAGTAGTTTTTGAATCAGATGATTGGGGATCTATCCGAATACCTTCGAGTGATATTCGAAACAAGCTTTTGGAAAAAGAATTAATAAAAGATAATGATCCCTTTTCTAAGTATGATGCTTTAGAAACTGCTGATGACTATTATGCTCTTTATGATGTTTTGAGAAAGCATGTAGATAAATTAGGCAATCATCCTGTAATAACTGCAAACGTGATCATGAATAATCCCGATTTTGCAAAAATTGCTAAAGGTAAATTTGAAACGTATTATAGTGAATCATTTGTAGACACCTACAGCCAGTATGCAGAAAGTTCCAACGCTTTTACAGCCTTGAGAGATGGAATAAATCAAAAATTAGTTATGCCTCAATTTCATGGCAATGAGCATCTGAACGTTTCTAGATGGATGAAGTTTTTGAAAGAAGGAAATGAGCGTTATCATTTTGCATTTGAAAATAAATGCTTTTCTATAGACGAAATAAATGCAGAAAATAGAAGAGGAAATTTGATGGCTGCCTATGATTACGATAATCAAATCGAATTAGACTATATAAAAAGTAGTATTAAAAGTGGACTTTTGCAATTTGAGCAGTTATTTGGATTTAAATCCAAAACCACGATCGCACCATGTTATGTTTGGGATTTACCAATAGAAAATGTTTTTCATAAAAATGAAGTAGAAAGTTTTCAAGGTTCTTTTATTCAAAATTGTCCTGTGCAAGGGAAACCTTTTAAAAAGAAGTATCGATATTCGGGACAACTTAACTCAATGCAGCAACGCTATTATGTTCGCAATGGGCTTTTTGAACCGAGCATCGCAGCAAATGTAAAGTGGGTAGATAAGTGTATGGAAAGTATAGCGATTGCCTTCAAATGGGGGAGACCTGCAATAATAGGAACGCACCGAATAAATTTTGCAAGTCGTCTTGATGCAAATCAAAGCGAACAAAACTTAATAAATTTAGACCAGCTTCTAAAACAAATGCTTCAACGATGGCCAGATATAAAATTTATGGACAGTTCAAGTCTGAATACTATGTATAATAAGTAATTTGTTTAAAATGTTTTATAATAAGATCCAGTAATCGTGTCAGCAGTGATCAACCAGAAAAAAATTGCCATTATTTCACCTTCTTTAAAAATGGGAGGTATTGAACGTGCACTTACAGTGCTTGCAAATTATTTTGCGAGTTTAGGACACAATGTACTATTTATATCGTGTCAAAAAAGTGATCCGTTTTACAAATTGGACGACTCCGTTCAACTTGATGAATTTAATTATGAGAGGAAGTCGGGTATTATTAATAAGATTCTGTTTTACTACAATTTAATTGTCTTCTTACGAAAAAAAGTTACTGAAGAAAATCCTGATTGTGTATTATCCTTCGGTGATGTGTTTAATCCACTTGTTTTACTAGCGCTTTACAATAAGAAAGTCCCGGTATATATTTCAGATCGTACAAGTCCTGATTTTCCTTTTAATCCGATAGTAAAATTTGGTAAAAAATGGCTTTATCCTAATACAACTGGATTCATAGCGCAAACAAAAAGAGCTGCAAAATACAATGAAAACAAGTTCGGAGATAAATTAAATATCAAAATTATCCCCAATGCCATTAAGCCCGTTGAGACCCATTCAGATATAGTACGAGAAGATCAAATTGTATATGTGGGCCGATTATCAAAAGAAAAAGGAGTAGCTCGATTAATAGAAGCATTTAGCAAAATACAAGATAAAGATTGGAAGCTTATCCTCGCTGGCGACGGCCCAGAAAGTGATAATTTACAGCAATTGGTAAAAGAACTCTCACTGCAAAGCCGGGTGTTATTTCTTGGTAAAGTAAATGAAATTGATATTTTACTAGCTCGATCATCGATTTTTGTTTTACCCTCGTATTTAGAAGGATTTCCGAATGCTCTTTGCGAAGCAATGTCTGCTGGTCTTCCTTCTATATGCTTTGATTGTATTCCTCATGAGGAGTTAATTAAAGACGGTCATAATGGATTTATTATCAAAGATGGTGACCTCACAGCATTAGCTTCACGTATTGACGAATTAATTATGGACAAAGAATATCGAGAGATTATTGGTCGTAATGCCTCAGAAATAAATCAGAAATTATGTCTAGAGACAGTTGGGATGGATTATTTGCATTTTATCAGTAACACAAAATAGTATGAACAGCATTTATAATTTTTACTTTTCGCTTCCAAATTTTAAAAAATATGGTCTGCCAGGAAAGGTTGTTAACAAAGCACTCGAAATGACATTGAAGCGCGTCATGGACTTTAAAGTACCTTCATATTTAAAAAAAACTCAGAAAGATCAAGGAATAGGTATATCAACTGTCCAAAGGGAGATGGAATATATTGTTTCTTTAACATCTTTTCCAGGAAGAATAAATGAAGTTTGGACGACTGTCGAGACATTGTTAAGGCAATCATTTAAACCTGATCGGATTATATTGTGGCTATCTGAAGTTCAGTTTCCTGACAAAATAGTTCCTGAATCACTTCTGGAATTAAAAGAAAGAGGGCTTCAAATAGAATTCGTAAAAGACGATATAAGATCACATAAAAAATACTTCTATGCATTTCAGAGGTTTCCCCAAGCGGCAATAATAACGGTAGACGATGACGTCTACTATCCTACAGATACATTGAAATATTTGGTCGATGCAAGCGATAAAAATAAGGGTCATATAATAGCAAATAGAGCTCATATGATTACATTTGATAATGATCAACTGCAACCTTATAGAAAATGGCAGCATAACAAAAAGGGATTCGATGGAGGCTCTTATTTATTTGTTCCTACAGGAGTTGGAGGAGTGCTTTACCCACCTAATTCGTATCATCATGATATATTTGATGAGGCAACTTTCAAAAGAATTTGCTTTATGGCAGACGATTTGTGGTTAAAAATTGCTACTTTGAGAAATAATAGCAGCGTTATAACTACACCATATTTTACAAAAGATCTAATTACGGTGGGCAAATCTCAAAATATAAAATTGGTTTCATCCAATTCTATTGGTGGAGGTAACGACGTGCAATTGAACGATCTAATAAAACATTTTAATATTGATATATCCAGTTATAGAGAAAAATAGAGAGAAAAAATTAGTTATAGGAATAACTGCCGAGGGATCGGTAAATTTACTACAAGGACAGTTGGAGCACTTCAAATCGCTGGGATATCAAACATATCTTCTAGCTCCTTATAGCGAGCGTTCTGCTGCCTTTTGTTTAAGAGAAGGATGTGTTCATTTAATTATCGACATAGAAAGAGAAATAAATCCTATCAAAGATCTAAAGACTTTACGCAGTATCATAAAGATTTTTAGAGAAATCAGACCTGATATTATTAATCTGGGTACTCCTAAAGTTTCGTTATTAGGAATGATCGCTGGCTCAATAGTAGGAGTAAAAAAGAGAATCTACACTTGCAGAGGTTTTAGATTTGAAAATGAAATAGGATTAAAGCGAAAAGTACTGGTTGGCATGGAAAAAGTAACAGCTTTCTTTTCTGACACCATAATATGTATTAGTCCATCGCTTAAAAAATATGCTATTGCACAAGGTATTTTTAAAGAAGAAAAAACTTTTGTCATTAACAAAGGCAGTAGTAATGGATTAGATTTAGCAAAGTTTTCTTTAATCAATATTGATCTTGCTAAGCAGAATACTTTCCTAAAAAAAAACAATCTCGTTGATAAATTTATATTTGGATTTGTTGGCCGCCTTGTTCGAGATAAAGGTCTATTTGATCTCTTGACAGCTTTCGAAATACTTTACGAAAAAAACAAAAATGTTAGACTTCTCTTATTAGGATCTGATATTACTTCAAGTACTGAAGAAAAAAAGGAATTAGAGAAGTACAAAGATCATCCTGGACTCTTATTTTTAGGCTTTCAAAACGACGTGCCTTTTTATATGTCCATGTTTGATGTGATGGTTTTGCCTTCGCATAGAGAAGGGTTTGGCAATGTATATATTCAGGCTGCAGCATTAGGTGTCGCATGTATTGGATGCGACATAACCGGAGTCAAAGATGCTGTATCTCAAAACTTTAACGGTCTTTTAGTACAGCCTAAATCACAAAATGAGCTGTACAACGCAATGGAAAGCTTATATTTGCAACCGGAAGTAGTAGAGAAATTTGGCAAAAATGGACAGCTTTGGGCTGAAAATTTTGACAGACAAATTATTTGGGACAATTTAAATGACTTTTATTAGTTCTATTGTATAGAGTTTTCTGTAAATAATTGGCTTGAATATTTTTACCTACGAGAAATATTCAAGCCATTGTTCATATGCTACTTCTGCTAATGCATGTATAACCAATAAAAGTTAAATGAAAAAATTAATTGTCGGAATAACCGCAGAAGGTTCAGTAAATCTATTGTTAGGTCAATTGAAATATTTTGATCAGCAAGGATACCAAACTTACCTTCTAAGTCCCCTTAGCGGTCGATCGGCTGAATTTTGTTCGAATGAAAATTGTGAGCATTTAGTTATCGATATCGAACGCAACATCTCAGTTGTAAAAGACCTCAAAACCTTATTTCAAATAATAAAAACTTTCAGAACAGTAAAACCTGATATTGTAAATTTGGGAACACCTAAAGTTTCTTTATTAGGACTAATTGCTGCAAAACTGCTAGGTGTGGAAAAGCGAATTTATACCTGTCGAGGTTTCCGTTTTGAGCATGAAAAAGGAATTAAAAGGCAAATACTAATAAAAATGGAGCAAATAACTGCAATGTGTGCTCACGAAGTAATTTGCATAAGTGATTCTGTTAAATCCTTGGGTCTCCAAAACGGGATATTTCCTGAGAAAAAAGCAACTGTAATTAATAAAGGAAGTAGCAATGGCGTTAACCTCGAACTTTTTGATCCAAAAGATGAAAAACTTTTAGCTAAGAAAGAGGAGCTTATTATTGAGCAGAATTTAGAAGACAAATTTGTTTTTGGGTTTGTTGGAAGAATTGTGGATAGAAAAGGAATCAATGAGTTGGTTTCAGCATTTACTAAATTTAATAAAAAACATAAGGATAGCACGCTTATGCTTGTTGGTCCGTACGAAATGGATCAAATTGCAGACAAGGATTTGGTAAATAAGATTGACAAGCATGTTGATATAATTAATGTGGGTCGCGTGACACAACAAGAAGTGCCTCTCTATTTAAGTTTACTCAATGTTTTTACACTTCCAGCTTGGTGGGAAGGATTTGGTAATGTTCTTGTTCAAGCCGCAGCGATGGGAATACCCACAATAAGCACAACTGGTACTGGTACCTGTGATGCAGTGCTTCACAATTTTAATGGATTTTTAGTACAACCAAAATCAGAAAGTCAATTGTATGAAGCAATGGAAGCCTTATATTTGCAAAAGGATTTGGCAAATCAATTTGGAAAAAATGGATTGGTTTGGGCTGAAAATTTTGATCGAGAAATTATATGGAACAATTTGGATAGAATTTATAGTGCGTAAATTAAATGTATAAAATATTTTTTAAGTCGGTCATTGATAAGTTAGTTGCTTTGCTTGCGCTAATTGTAGCGTCACCAATTATTATTTGCTTAATCGTAATTCTGTTTATTGTAAACAATGGTAAGCCATTTTTCACACAAACCAGACCTGGTAAAGATGGTGTACCATTTAAACTTATCAAATTTTGTTCTATGAAAGATATTGCTGATGCAAATGGCAATCAGTTGCCAGATATAGAAAGAGTGACCAAAGTAGGGAAATTTGTTAGATCAACTTCTTTAGATGAATTGCCACAATTAATTAATGTTTTAAAAGATGATATGAGCTTGGTGGGGCCACGACCATTGCTGATGAGCTACTTGCCTTTATACTCTGTGGAGCAAAATCGCCGCCATGAAGTGAAGCCCGGTATTACTGGGTGGGCACAAGTAAATGGTAGAAATGCAATAGGCTGGCATGAAAAATTTTTGCTAGATGTATATTATGTTGATAATATTTCTTTTGGTATGGACTTAAAAATTATTATGCTTACTTTTGTTAAAATCATCAAAAAGGACGGAGTCAATGCTTCTGAACAGACGACTATGAGTTCTTTTAGAGGTAATTAATTATATATAAAATGGAAGAAAATTTTTTAGAATTAGTAAAAGAAGTATTAGAAATTGAAGACAGAGAGGTTCAACTCGATGACAAATTCAAAGAATATGATGAGTGGGATTCTCTTGCAAATTTATCTATAGTTGCAATGCTAGATGACGAATTTGGTGTCGTGATTGATAATCAGAAATTTAAAAGTATGCAAACCTTGCAAGAACTTTTTGATGAGGTAAAAAAACTAAGCTAATATATCTATGTTTTCTAGCGATTTTAGCAGTCAAAATATTCTTATAACAGGTGCGTCATCCGGAATAGGTCGACAAACGGCAATTGATTTGTCAAATCTGGGTGCGAATCTTATACTAGTAGGAAGAGATGCAGAGAAACTTACCGAAACGAAAAATCTTTGCAAGCAAGATTCGCAAATAACCTTACTTACTCAAGATATCACTGAAGCTTCTTTTCCTCAAAATCTTGGCGATGTTTTGACAAAGACATTGACAGGAATAGTGATAAATGCTGGTGCCGTTAAGGTTATGCCCGTTGCTTTTTTAAAGAAATTAGATGTAGATTCATTATTTGAAATAAATGTCAAAAGTAATATTTTACTAATGCAGTATTTACTCAGAAAGAAAAAAATTGCAAAAGCAGCATCAATTGTTTTTATTTCGTCAATATCCACAAAAAAAGTTACGGTCGGCAATGCACTTTATAATGCTACAAAAGGGGCCCTATCGAGTTTTGCCCAATCTTTAGCTCTTGAATTAGCTCCCAAAAGAATACGGGTAAATACTGTATTACCAGGTTATATAGATACAAATATTTTAGGAAGAGTAAGAGGAGAAGATGAAATAGAAAAACATCTCGAAAGCTATCCACTTGGGAGGTTTGGTCAGCCACAAGATGTATCAAATCTCATTTGCTTTTTGCTTTCAGATCATAGTCAGTGGATAACAGGTAGCGAGATCGCTGTTGATGGAGGTTTTTCAATTCATTAACCAATAAAAATTATGAATTTAGTAATTATAGGAGCCAGCGGTTTAGCTCGAGAAGTCTATGACTTAGCAATGACCTGTCACGGAGAAAATCCGAAATTTAGAATAAAGGGATTTTTAAGTGACGGACCATCCAATATTGAAGAAATGGGCTACCCTAAAGTATTGAACACTGTCGATGGCTATTCTGTAGAAGAAGGGGACGTTTTCTTTTGTGCTATTGGTAAAGTAAAAGATCGTAAAAAAACTGCAGAAATTATATTAATGAAAGGTGGTAAATTTATTAATTTAATACACCCGACTGCAATAATTTCTCCATCGGCGAAAATTGGAACTGGCGTTGCTATCAAAGCATATTCTTCCTTGGCCAGTGATGTCACAATTGGTGATTTTGTTTATTTACAAAGCTCTGTTATTCTAGGTCATGACGTTCAAATTGGAAACTTTTGCCATGTAAATTCATTCGCGTTTTTCGCGGGCTATGTAAATGTTGAAGATTTATGTGTTATTAATGCTGGAGCAAAACTCATTCAAAATATTAAGGTTGGAACAGGTGCAACCGTAGGAATAGGAAGCATAGTACTTACTCGCGTAAAAGCAGGCACAACAGTTTTTGGCATGCCAGCAAAAAAAATTATATAAATGTTACAGTCAAAAGTAGAAGGCGTAAGGATTGCTGCAATGTCAACAACATTGCCCTCCGAAAAAAAAATGGGTAGTGATAATACATCGTATTACATTTCTGATGAATTGCAAACTACCTCAGATTTAGGTTTTGATGCTGCAGAGAGAATACTTTTAGAGTTTTCTATTCCAAAAGAAAATATTGGTGTTTTGCTTTTTGGTTCTAAAACTCCAGACTACAGAAGCCCCAATACTGCGGCAATTTTGCAAGGTAGACTAGGTCTTTCTATTGATTGCATTTGCTTTGATACTAATGTAGGGGCAAATGGTTTTTTAAAGATAATCCAATTGGCTGCGGCAGTCTTAGCAAAATCTAACACAGAATATGCACTTGTTATTGTAGGCGATACACCATCAAAATTGCAAAATAAAGAGGCTGGAATTAATTTTGAAATTTCAGATGCTGCAACAGCAGTGTTACTACAAAAATCCTCTTCTGCTGATGTACTGGAATTTTTAACTTATTCAAGTGGTAATCATTTTAAAAGTTCATACTTAAAAGAAGGAGGTTTTCGAGATTTTAATGAACGGCAACTCTTCGATGGTTCAAATGCTTGCAACTTTATAGTAAAATCTCAATCGCAAGATCTAAAGGAATTTTTTGAGGATATTAGCCCGATAGTGAAGAATCTACTGCAAAACGACTCAAATCATCATCTTATAAGTTGTAATATTTTAGATAATCTTACTATGACTGATATTTGGAGTGACCAACGTACCATAAACGCTGATGCCTCTGAACTGCCATTATTATTAGAAAATTTGACAAAATCGAAGCAGCTTACCGGAAATAAACTTCAATTTATTTCAGTTGGTGAGGGAATGGCTTTAATGGTAATGAAAATTAACTATGTGCCAAAAGTATTGCCACAAAATTTCACCTTAGATCATTTTGAGGACTATAAAGTTTCACACGAAATGTAATTGCAATGATACAGACTACAATAAAAGGTTTTAGAATTTCAGCTATTTCAGTATGCACACCTTCCAATAAAATTCCCATTACAGACTTTTACGAAGATTTTGGAAAGGAATTGGTGGATAAGTTTTCGGGCATGGCTGGTGTAAAAGAAATCTATCGATCAAAACCAGAACAGACGGCTTCCGATTTGGGCTTTATTGCTGCTCAAGAGATTTTTAAATCTGGTAAAGCTAAGGCAGAAGAAATCGGAATATTAATTTTTGTAAGTCAAAAGCCAGATTATCGTTCACCGGCAACTTCATACGTATTGCAGAAAAGGTTAGGACTTGATCACGATGTTTTGTGTATTGATATTAATCTTGCTTGTTCAGGATTCGTTTATGGATTACAAACAGCGCTTGCTCTACTAGATACCGTAAGCGATAAGAAAAAGGCGTTGCTGATCACAGCGGATACTTCTTATAAAACCATGTCACCGCAAGACAGAACGATGATTATGCTATTTGGAGATAGTGGATCAGCAGTTGTAATAGAGAAAGATCGTCAAAATGATGAAGAATTTACTTTTGCATGCAGAACGGATGGAACAAAATTCCAAAGTATTATTACTCCTGCGGGAGCATTTAGAAATAGGAATTTAAAACCTGAGGATGAAGCTTGGTCAGATGGTATAATTCGAAATGATTATAATACACATATGAAAGGAATGGATGTCTTTGAATTTTCAATAACCTCTGTACCCAAACTTATAAACGATTATTTTGCAGCAACCGGTACAACTTCAGAAAATTACGATTTTTTTATTTTGCACCAAGCAAATCTATATATCTTAAAGCAGTTATCACGAAAAAATAAAATACCA
>JBBSRP010000025.1:0-20912 GCA_038242935.1 Flavobacteriales bacterium | reverse complement strand
TTATTACCAAAGCAGATTTCGTAGGGAACGTAATGTCGTTGTGTATTGAGAAACGTGGTGTTATTACAAATCAGACCTATCTTACAACTGAGCGGGTGGAATTGACATTTGATATGCCACTTGCTGAGATTGTATTTGACTTTTACGATAGATTGAAAACAGTATCTAAAGGCTATGCATCTTTTGATTACACTCCGATAGGAATGCGTACTTCAAATCTTGTAAAAGTGGATATATTATTGAATGCTACAATTGTAGATGCACTTTCGTCCTTGATTCACGTGGATAATGCGCACCACATTGGTAAGAAGATGTGTGAGAAATTAAAAGAATTGATTCCGCGTCAGCAGTTTGATATTCCGATTCAGGCAGCAATTGGAGTAAAAGTAATTTCGAGAGAGACTATAAAGGCGTTGCGTAAAGACGTTACTGCCAAATGTTACGGAGGTGATATTTCGCGTAAGCGTAAATTGCTTGAAAAACAGAAAAAAGGTAAAAAGAGAATGCGTCAAGTAGGAAACGTAGAGATTCCACAAGAAGCATTTATGGCGGTTTTGAAGTTGAATGACTAGAAATATTGTTTTTATAATATATGAAAGCCTCAAAATTTATTTTTTGAGGCTTTTTTTGGTTATAGGATAATTAAACTTTCTTTTTGAATATGCGGATTGTCATAGATGATGGACACGGATTGCACCCGAGGCTTTGTCGAACTGACGAAGTAAATCCGCGCTAACGGGTTTTAATGATGTTTGTGGGGAAATGTGCGACCCCGATGGGGTCGAAGAGCAACTTAGCATTTATTTCTATAAACATTTGATCCCTACGGGATCAGGAAGTAGTTGCAATTGAGCATTATAATTTAAGAAATTTTCAGATATTGTTTTGTTCTAATTGTCGGCACGGATTGCATCCGAATCGTCAGCCTAACGGAGGAATTAAATCTGAAATATTAGGCCAGTAAAAAATGGTTCGATAATTAAATTTTAAAAAAGCCTTCTCCTAAAAGGTTTTTGACCCCATCGGGGTCATATGTTTATAGAAAAGTCCAGCGCAATGATTTCACGACCCCATCGGGGTCGAATGTAAAAATAGCGTTTTATGATATTTATAAATAATTATACAAATGTTTTAAAAATGCCGCTATGTTCGAAACCGAAGGGGTCGAAGTTAAATTTAGCATTTATTTCTACAAACATTCTATCGCTACGGGATCAGGAAATGGTTGCAACTGAGCATTGTAATTTAAGAAATTTTCAGATATTGTTTTGTAGTAATTGTTGGCACGGATTATAAATCCGCGCTAACGATGTCGTAAAGTACGGACTGCAAATCTGCGCTAGCAGCTTTTGCGAATTGAGGAAGAAAATCGCGCTATCGACAACAACAAGCAATCACAGATTTATATAAAAAAACCTCGAAATTATTACTTCGAGGTTTTTTGGTTTTAGTAAGATTTGTATTTCTACAATCTACGTCTGTTGTCACCAGAATTCGCATCGATCAATTTGTTGTAAGGATCGATTCCGACCTCTATTGGTTTGTTGTCAACGATAATGATGAATCGGTTATCAATTTTAGTAATCTTGCGCTTTTCTAGATAAAGAGGCACTTCTTTGCTGCCATCCTTAGTTTCCGCAAAAATTCCGATTTCGATATAATCCGCTAATGGAATTGATTTTACATCTTCTTTGCCACTTCTGGTTTTGGTGTAGATAGTCTTACCATTTCCGTTGTCATAGATACGTTTTCCTTTTTCATCAGATCTGTATTTACTACTTTCGGTATCAATAGTAACTTTGAACTTACCATTTGGCAATTCTTCCACTTTGGCATCTTTGATACGATTTTCGTAAAGCGTAATCGTTTCGAACATATCAGGAATCAGATACTTCAGTGAATCTGGAGTTGCTGCATTCAGATACTTTACAAATTCGATGGAGTTTGTATAGGGAGGCTGCTGATAAGCAACATCTGCAATATACTTCTGAAGTGCAGCATTCATATTTTTCTCTCCAATATAATCACTAAGCGCATATAATATAAGCGACCCTTTATTATAATGAATATACTGCTGATTCTCATTGTACATAAGAGGCTTTTCTTTTTTGCCTTCCACACTACGGCCCATAAGATATTTGTCCAGAGCATCCTTCAGGAATCTTCGCATCTGAGATTTGCCATATTCTTTTTCAAGAACTTTTAGCGAACTATATTCAGAAAGACTCTCAGACAGTAAAGTAGCGCCTTGAACGTTCGCGCCAATAACTTGATGCGCCCACCACTGATGCGCCATCTCGTGCGCTGTAACAGCAAATGGATAATCTACAGCATCGTCATTGTCATCATCAACATCCGCAATAAATCCTATCCCTTCTGAAAACGGAATTGTATTGGCAAAAGCCTGTGCAAATGAGCCAGCTGTACGAGGAAATTCGATAATACGAATTTGATCGTGCTGATAAGGACTAAAGTTGGTTGTATAATAATCTAATGACTTTTTGATAGAATTTATCATTCTATCAACATTGTATCTGTGTTTTTTATCAAAATAGATTTCTATTGCAACATCTTTATACTTGTCTTTTACAACCTCATAATCAGCAGACTGATAGGCGTAGAAATTGAGCATTTTTCCTTTCATTTTGTAGTGGAAATATACTCGATCTCCTTGTTCCCATTTATTGACAAGATTTCCTGGCGCGATTGCAATCTGACCCTTTTGAGTACTTACAGTTGTTTCGAAATTCAACCAATCAGCATCACTCGAAATATAATTATTTCTACGAGCGTGAAGATCATCAGTGGGTGCCATTCTTTCTTTGTTCAGCAAGCCGTATTTTTTACGAACATCATCGTCAGTAAGTTCTTGCTGTTCTGAATATCCTATAGCAGGGAAATTATTATTGTCAATAAAAGTTCCGTTATGAAGTACAGGAGAATTGTCTGTAAAAAGAGTATTCTTCTTGTTCTTTAAAACAAATTTCATCGAGATCGAATCTCCCACTGCAAGTGGCGTCGCTAATTGGTAAATATCAAATCTAAAAAGACTGTCCTTTGATACAAGTTTTGCGTCTTTTGAAAATGTAATGGTAGTTTCAAAATCGTGGTATCTAATGAAGATAGAATCAATTGCTTCTTTAGATTTGTTTTTCAATACAAAATCACCATCCACAAGAAGATTTCTTTCTTCTGGAAACAAATCCAGATTAATCTTAATGTCTACAATTCGTGGCTGCGCATAATCCTCATACTTTTTATATTTCTTCTCGTATTCTGCTCTAAATTTTTCTGTATCCTTACTACTGTAGAATTTATTGACCACATTGTCTTGATAGTAAATTGTAAAACCCAGCGCAAGAAATGCTACTAATACCGTAATCATCGGAATAACAACAGCAGGTTTCAACCTTCTTTTAAAGTTGGCAAAATTTTCTTTTGCTGATGCAGTAAGCCCGCGTTTCCAAAACAACAATGCTCCACAATACAAGAAGATACCGAATAATAACCAGTAGAATTTGTATAGATAATATAAAGGAAGCTCAGACCCAAATCCATTCATATCTGAATAGTTATATCGAGTATCTGAATTGAAAATAAATACTTTTTGCTCTACTCCTACTAACGGTAAAAACTGGATCGCTATTGAAACGACTAATAAAACAAAAAATCCAAGTAGGTAGTTTTTGAAGAGTGTGTGTACAAATAACGCAAGCAAAGCCCAAATAATAAAACTGATGAATTTCACTGCATACAATTCGAAAAAGTACAAGCCAAGCTCAAAATTATAATATTGATGATATGCTTGTATGGCAACGCCCGCAATGACGATTAGCAACAACAGACAGATCTGCATTTTTAAAATCGCAATCAATTTAGAAAATAACAACACCCAATTTCGAATCGGCGTTACATCTACAAGGTGTTTCATTCTCGCAAGATCGGCTCTATGTATAAGCATTCCTGCGAATAAAAATGTAAGAAGATTTATGAAAAAACTAAAAAACGTTCCGGGCAATGAAAGCATCTGCCAAGTTACAGGATAAGTACTAGTACCAAAAATTGCTCCTGCGGTGGCAGACATCAATATCAACACTAGTAATCCAACAAACGATATTGTGATAAAAGACCAATTGCGAACTACATAACTGAAATCATATCTTGAAAGACTAAAAGCAGTTTTTATATTTTGCCAAGTTGAATAATCGTATTTTACTTTTGGCAAGACAACACGCACGATGCCACCAAAATTATTCTTTGTTAGCCGCTCTTTTTTCTTGCTCCGGCTGATTGTAATTCCAGTTTGGCTAAAAGAGAATAATTTGTAAGTAACCAATAAAATTAGAATAGATATTCCTATCCAAAGCAGTCTGTTATAAATAACCACACCTTCAAAAGGAAGCATATTTGCATTTTGTTCAGCTATAGTCCAGTATTTGGTATAATAGTCAGCTGCTTCTTCTCCAAAAGGTTCCCAAAGCGCCACATAGTATCTGTTGTCAATATCTGAGGTGAAACTCGATACGAGAACCTTCAATAGTATCAATACAATTACTCCAATAAACCCAACGCTTATATTTCGCGTAAGCGTAACCAACGCAAAAACCAAAACTCCAATAAAAAACAGATTTGGAATTACATAAATTAGAAAAACCTGTAAGTATGCCATTAAATTAAACGGCAAAATTATATCAGGATTGGCAAATGGCATTGCCGCAGCTAGTACAATACCTGCTACAATTGATAGCGTGATGAGAATTACAGCTAGCAATGAACTTAAAAACTTCCCTCCTATATAATCCATTTTGCTAAATGGGTATGAGAAAAGAATAGTATGCATATTGTAACGGAAGTCACGATATACGGCAGATCCTACAATAATGGGCAGTAAGAAATAGATCATATAATTTAATCCATTTATAAAACCATTAAGTGCTATTGGCGAATTTGCGTACGCATTTGAACCTCTTGCAGCAGTAATATTATCAAAGAAGCCGAAGCTTACTGCAGAGAACAAAAATGAAATCGCAAAGAAAAGGGCAAAATAAATATAAAAAGACGGATTTTTAAACCATCTTTTTAGTTCGAAGATAAATATGGTTTTAAACATTTACGAGTCAGATTTAAGCGCCACAAAATATACATCTTCAAGCTGAGGATCGGCATTAATAAAAGTTTCGTCTGGCGCGGTTAAATTATGCACCTTTATGTTTAAGGTATTGTCTTGATTGTATTTGGATGAGATAACATTGAATTCGTGTTCATATCTTTCTAGTTGATCACGAGGAATCATCTTGGTCCAGATCTGACCATTCAATTGGGATTCTGCTTGTTCGGGAGTTCCTTGAAGTAAAATTTTACCTCCATTCAAAATCGCCATTTCGTTGCAAAGATCTTTTACATCATCTACAATATGTGTAGAAAATATAACAGTGTGGTTAGTCCCAATTTCTCTAAGAACATTTAGAAAACGATGCCTTTCGGCAGGATCTAGACCTGCTGTTGGCTCATCAACAATAATTAGTTTGGGATCATTTAGCAAAAGCTGTGCTATTCCGAAACGTTGTTTCATTCCGCCAGAATAACCGCTTACAGCTTTTCCACGCTGATCATACAGATTAGTTACTTCTAGAACTTTCTTCACCAAGTTTTTACGATCCGAGGAAGATGAGATTCCTTTAAGTCTTGCGAAATATTGCAAAAGATCTTCGGCAGACATATTGGGATAGACCCCAAATTCTTGTGGGAGGTAGCCTAAAACTTTTCGCAGAGCATTTGTATCATTCAGAACATCAATACCTTCAAAAGTAATTGATCCACTATCTGGTTTTTGCAGAGTTGCGATTGTTCTCATCAGAGAAGATTTACCAGCTCCATTTGGGCCTAATAGTCCAAACATTCCCGAACCAATTTCTAGATTAAGATTATCAAGAGCCTTTGTTCCATTCTTGTACGTTTTGTTGAGATTTTGTATGCTTAACTTCATATTAGTAAAGTATTTATAGTGATCATTTTTATATAGGTACACAATATACAAAGTTTGTTACAGTTTTTTTAACAATTAATTTTGAAATGATCCTTTCCTAGACAATGCGTGCTGTAGCAACATAACTTTGTACCTTTGTTTTTTAAATAAATGAAAATCAAAATATGATCGAAGATAAAAATCCACAAAAGACAAGTATTTCGCAATTGGGAGAATTTGCTCTTGTCGACCACTTGACAAAAAACTTTACAATTAGCCACGAATCAACAATCAAAGGGATTGGAGATGACGCGGCGGTTCTAGATTTCAAAGAAAAGAAAGTTGTTGTATCGACCGATCTTTTAATTGAAGGAGTTCATTTTGATTTGGCGTATATGCCATTAAAACATTTGGGATATAAAGCTGTTGTTGTCAATATTTCTGACATCTGCGCGATGAATGCAAAGCCTACCCAGATTACAGTGTCTATTGCGGTGTCTAACAGATTTCCGCTAGAAGCTTTGGACGACTTGTTTATGGGTATAAATCATGCTGCAAAAGAATATAATGTCGATGTGATTGGCGGCGATACTACCTCATCTCAAAAAGGATTGATTATCAGCATTACTGCAATCGGCGAAGTTGACACCGATGAAGTAGTTTATAGAAATACAGCACAAGACACAGACTTGCTAGTTGTTACTGGAGATATTGGTGCGGCTTATATGGGACTTCAAGTTTTAGAAAGGGAAAAACAAGTATTTTTGGTAAATCCAAATTCTCAACCAGATCTTGACGCATATTCATACCTTATAGAACGTCAATTAAAACCTGAAGCTCGCAAAGATGTTCGATTGTTACTGCACGCATTAGAGGTTAAACCAACTTCTATGATCGATATTTCTGACGGTTTATCTTCAGAAATTATGCATTTGTGCAAACAATCAAAAGTGGGATGTAATCTTTACGAAGACAAACTTCCGTTAGACCCACAATTTATGAATGTTTGTGAGGAATTCGATTTAGATTCAACAACAGTTGCTATAAATGGAGGCGAAGATTATGAACTACTTTTCACCATCTCCATCAATGATTTTGAGAAGATAAAAGGGAATCCAAATTTCAGTATTATTGGACACATGACACAAGAAAGCGAAGGTACTCATCTTGTAACAAGAGCAAACACAAAGATTCAATTAAAATCTCGTGGTTGGGATGCGATAGAACAAGATTAGTTTAAACTAACTTATGACTTCGCGCAGCTTTTATTATTGCTGCATTATCACCCGGAGGGGTTTCTAAAAGTTTACTTAAATTCTTAATTCTTTGCTGAATTGCTTCCAAAAGCAAAGGAACGTATCTCGGAATTTCCAATTCTGCTGTTCCTTTGCTAAGGTGAAATAAAATCTGCTTATCAAAAGAATCTATTTCAAGCGAATAATCTTCTTTGACAGCCTTTACAGATGCCTTTACTGTTGGACTATAATAAAACTCGTCATTCATAACCGCTGCAAAAGCAATCAGTAACTCATCGAATGTTAAGTCATTTTTTATAATTAATGCGTTTGGTTTCAAATCCTCTACAATTGCGCTTATTTTTAAAAGTTCTGTGTGCATAGTAAGAAGCGCAATTTTACAATCTGGCATCTTCTCACGTAATAACAACGCCAAATCTTCACCGGTAGCAATATTCTTCTCTGCATAAACGGGCATACTAAAATCTAGTAATGCAACTTCAAATGGGTCATTTATATTATTCATTATCGCTTCATACCCCGACTTACAATCCTTAGCAGCAGTGATATTAAATTTTAGTCCGTCAGATGGGTACGAATTTATTGCATTTTTATAACCTTCAACAATAAAAGGATGATCATCGACAATAAGTATATTGATTTCTTGCATTTATTTACTACCCGCTATTTTTATAATGTATTGTAATTAATTTCGTGTCTGTTTTAATGACTGAAATTTTTATTTTTTCTCTACCATCCTCTGAAACACTGAGCAATATAGTGTTTTTATACTAAGTTACGCAAATGACAATCTTGAGTTTCGAAATAAATTAGAACCGTTATTCTGACTAGTATTTACTATCGCGAAGTTGATTATTTAAAAATAATACTTGTCGAGAAATGTTGATTTTTTTACTTGGGCGAGCCTTTCGCCACAACGTTCATTGCGAGCTACCACGTCAATCTTATCAATTTTCAGAAGTGTGTCGATCTCAATGGGCTCAAGTCAGGCCATCCGTTCCCAATCTTTCTTGTAGTTTTTGCTCCGCAAAACTACAAGAAAGGATTTGCTTCGCCAATTCGCTTCGCTCGGGTCCACTACTATCCTTCTCGCAAAAATTTTTTTAATTTCAGCAATTACGTTACAAAATACATAACTTTTTACGAGTTTTTTGAGTACAAAGTAGAAGTTACAGAAAGTACTTTAGTAATATTAAGTGTGTTTAAATAGTCGCTATATAGAAATATAAAGCCGGAACTTTCACGATCCGGCTTTAGAGCTAAAAACAGTTTTCTCTTACAATAGTTTCTTTAACCAGTTTGTCATAGAAACTTCTTGATTTACAATTGTATAAAGATCAGCAATTGAAACTCTATCTTGTTTCATAGAATCTCTGTGTCTGACGGTAACTGTATTATCTTCTATCGTCTGATGATCTACTGTTACACAGAAAGGAGTTCCTAAAGCATCTTGCCTTCTGTAACGTCTTCCTACAGCATCCTTCTCATCATATACCACATTGAAATCAAATTTCAAATCCGCGATAATTTTATGAGCAATTTCCGGCAATCCGTCTCTTTTGATTAATGGAAGAACAGCTACTTTTACAGGAGCAAGTACACTTGGCAATTGCAAAACTGTTCTAGTCGATCCATCTTCGAGAGTTTCTTCTTTAAGCGATTGCGAAAAAACTGCTAAGAACAATCTGTCAAGTCCTACCGAAGTTTCAACAACATACGGCGTATAACTTTTATTTTGCTCCGTATCAAAATATTGCAATTTTCTACCTGAGAATTTTTCATGCGCCTTAAGATCAAAATCAGTTCGTGAATGGATTCCTTCTAATTCTTTGAATCCAAATGGGAAATTAAATTCGATGTCAGTTGCTGCATTTGCATAATGAGCTAATTTCTCGTGATCGTGGAAACGGTAATTTTCTTTTCCTAAACCTAATGTAAGGTGCCAGTTTAATCTAGCTTCTTTCCAATAGTTATAAGATTCCATTTCTTCTCCTGGACGAACAAAATACTGCATTTCCATTTGTTCAAATTCTCGCATTCTAAAGATAAACTGTCTTGCAACAATTTCATTTCTAAAAGCTTTTCCAGTTTGAGCAATCCCGAAAGGAATCTTCATTCGTCCTGATTTCTGAACGTTTAAGAAGTTTACAAAAATACCTTGTGCCGTTTCTGGTCTTAGGTACAAATCCATCGCCGACTCTGCAGATGCTCCCAACTTTGTACCAAACATCAGGTTAAACTGTCTTACTTCGGTCCAGTTTTTTGATCCAGATTCAGGACAAGCAATTTCCAATTCTTCAATCAAGGCTTTTACATCTGCTAGATTTTCTGTCTCAAGAGAATGAGCCATTCGTTCTATAATCTGCTTTTGTTTTGATTTATATTCCATGACACGTGGGTTTGTAGTCACAAATTCTTCTTCATTAAAGAATTCACCAAAACGCACACGAGCTTTATCAATTTCCTTTTGAGCTTTCTGATGCAATTTCTCAGCATAATCTTCAATCAAAACATCAGCGCGATATCTTCTTTTCGAATCTTTATTATCGATAAGCGGATCATTAAAAGCATCCACATGACCCGAAGCTTTCCAAGTAGTTGGATGCATCAAAATTGAAGAGTCTAACCCAACAATATTGTCGTGCATTTGAACCATTGACTTCCACCAAAATTCTCTAATATTTTTCTTTAGTTCAACACCATTTTGTGCATAATCATACACTGCGCTTAAACCATCATAAATTTCGCTTGACGGAAAAATATATCCGTACTCCTTTGCGTGCGAAATTACACCCTTAAAAATGTCCTCTTGTTTTGCCATAGCGCAAAAATATAAAATATACAGCAATAAAACGCTCCTATCAAAACAATACCTATATTTATAGTACTAATCTTCACTTTATGTGGAAAACTGCAACCAATTTATTCTTTCCAGAGTTTTGTGCAGGATGTAATGAAGCTTTGGCAACTGGCGAAAAAGTGATTTGTACTTCTTGCCGGCACCACCTACCTATGACCAATCATCACGAACTAGATGAAAATGAATTGTGGCAGAAATTCTACGGACGACTAGATATTCAGTTTGTGGGAGCGCAGTTTTATTTTCACAAGAAGGGAATTGTGCAACAGCTTATCCACAATTTAAAATACCGCGGCACTCAGGAAGTAGGCGAAGCCATTGGTCATTGGTACGGATCATTGCTTCTACAACACGCATCATTACAAGATTTGGACGAAATTATTCCAACGCCATTGCACAAACGCCGATTGAGAGAACGAGGTTATAATCAGGT
This sequence comes from Flavobacteriales bacterium, assembly GCA_038242935.1. GTDB lineage: Bacteria > Bacteroidota > Bacteroidia > Flavobacteriales > Flavobacteriaceae > Flavobacterium. The sequence continues at coordinate 10,398 of JBBSRP010000025.1, read as the reverse complement.
AACAACTTTCGGCAATGCGCTTTCGCAAAAATTACAAGTGCCATATAATGACAGTCTTCTCTTTCGAAGCAGATATAGTTCCTCTCAAACTTTCAAAAATCTCTTAGAAAGATCGATGTCAGAAAAACCTATGTTTTTCGTAAAAGATCCAGAAAAGCATAGTAACAAACATTTTCTACTTATTGATGACGTCATTACCACTGGCGCAACTCTAGAGGCTTGCGGACGCGCTTTGATGCAAATAGAAAATGCAAAGCTGAGTATTGTCTGTATGGCAATGTCGCATTAGTGCTGATTGTTTTAGAGTAGTTAAAAAATAACATTGTAAAAAATTAATAAATAATTATTTTATCCAGTTTATTGCTTAAAAAAATGGACATTTCACTATCTCTGAAACAAACTAAATCTAATGAAAGTAACTGATTATATGCGAAATACGATAGACAGACTGCCCAAACATTATGTATTCACCTATGAGAACTTTGCTATTGACGTGAATAAAGAAGCAATAGTAGAGCTCTAAATTTGTTGATTTTGGTTCTGACAAAATCTTAAAATTATCGAAAATTATCAGAATGTTTATTATATTGTTGCATTAATAAGAAATGATTTTATAAATCAAACTAGAATTTTATAAAGAATTAATTATGAAATATACATTTTTATATATAGTTGCTTTATTATGCACATGTGTACATGCTCAAAGCAATTCTGCACCATTACATGGAACTATGTGGTACTTAACTAGCATTGAAGAAAATGATGTTACATATAATATTCCTCCGTATAACGGATTTGAACAATGGTTATTTCAAATTTCGCACGTTGAGATAGGAGGAATTCCGTCTGATGATAGCGTGACTGCAGAATATTGTTTTGGATTTACTGGCCCCATTAACGTAGAGAATAGTTATTTTAATTTCATAGATAGTCAATTTGCTATATCATTGAATATGTGCCCTTGGTTAACTACTACTGAACTAAATTTAATGAATAAGCAAGTTGCATTTTATCAAAACCATCTTCAAGATTTATTTCAATTTCAAATCAACAATTTAGGAGTAGAGAGCGAACTTGTCATTACCAATGTATTGGGCAATAAAGCTTACTATAGTGATATTCCTACTGAAGAATACCTTTCTATAGAAAAGTATGAGCTAGAAAGTCAGATTATAGTTTATCCTAATCCAGCAAATGAAAAAATATTTATTTCTTTACCAGATAATGCTTTTACAAAATCTATTAAAGTCTTTAGCATTGATATGAAAGAAATTGGAGTTATTAAGGGCAAAGTAATCGATGTCTCAACATTTTCGAGCGGTACATATATCATAGCTATAGAATTTCATAATTATAAAATCTATAAAAAATTCATAGTAAATTAAGCAATTTAAAAAAAAATCCTTACCTGTCAAATTGGGTATTGTCTGTATGGCGATATTCCATTAATGCTGATTAACATACGTTTTAAAATACCCACATTCCTGCAAAACTTCTTGGTAATATTTGGTGTTTTTATACTCGTTTTTCAAAACTTTAAAACCATTCCAAGCTAAGAAATTTACTTTATCATTATTCCAAGAATAATAATAATCGTCTTGTTTAAACTTGCTTTGATAATATTCGTTTCGCTCACATTTGGCTAGCATATATTGGGCTTTTGCCCGCTGCTCATCGTTTTCAGCATTCTTCAAGGCTAGAAAATAATATTTTTTAGCCAAGCCCATATTTACGATTTCTTCAAAAGCCCACTTATCATATCCACCCACATAAGCCGCATCGCCCATCACACTTCCTTCATAAAAAGTGCGACCATTTCCGTAGAAAGTAATATTATAAAATGCATTTCCAAGCAGCAAAGCATTGGTGTAACTATTGGTAGAATTTGCCAAATCGATCTGCAGCGTTTGCATTGTAATCAAAAAATCTAATTGGGTGAACTTCTTTTTCTGTGGTGCATGATGCTCACAATCGTGACAATCTTTGATAAAACCATTAAAAGGATTTGCTAGAAATTCTATTTTCTGTAAATCTCCACTTTGGCTGATGAAACCAATTGCTTCGGCGACCTTATCGTTGTAAAGTGCAATTACGGCTTGAAATTTAAAAACATCATCTAATTTCAGATAATATTGATTCACCGCAATTTGCTCGATTTTAGATTTTCCCGCTTTCGCTAAAAGAGTTTTCATCAGTTCGATATCGCTCTGATTGGTGTAGAAATCCTTTGATGGTACAAACAATTCAGCCATTACAATATTTCCATTCTCTTTGTAAAGTTGTGATAAATATTGTTTTGACCAGATTACGGCTTTGTCATAACGAAGATTCTTTATATTCAACGCAGGCAATTTTACGGTAAGCCAATCAATATCGGCAGTCAGTTGATTGATGTTTGCTGTTTTGATTGAAGAGGTTGCGCTAATTCGATTTACCACTTTTAGCAATTCCAGTTGTGCTTTTGCTAAATCATTTTTGGGCAAGTATTTTTCCGCTTTCGCGAAAGCTATATCGGCACCTTTGAAGTCTGCGGTAAGTGAGTGAATATATCCTTCGGCCGAAAACCACAAATAAGGTGAAGCAACTTTGTTTGAAGCAGCAATCGAATTTATCAACTGAATTGTTTTCGGGTCCACGATTTTCTGAACCGATTTTCTATATTCTACGATGCTTTTCTTTTCCAATGAATTATCAATCTGAGATTCGACCTTATTGATTACTCGAGTTAACAGAAAGTCAAGATTAGCATTTTTTGGGTCAAGTTCAGCCATTTTTTTGATTGCTAAAACTTCGTCATTGTAATAACCGTACAACGCCCAAAGTGCCGATTTTTCTTTCGAAGTTTTCGCTAATTCTAATGTTCTACTCCATTCTGCATCTTGCTGTGGATGAAAATTAAATAAAGCAGTCTTGCGCATTTTGACGTTTTCGTCGAATATCATACTGAATAGATAATTTGATTTCGAATATTCTTGATTTTTGTAATGCAAGCCCGCCACATATCCCATCGCGCGGTAGTACAAATCATTTTTTGGAACAGAAGACGAAGTTTGATTGAAGAAGGTCGCAATTTCTGAGAGATATCTGCTGTAAAACAAACCTTTCATATACTGAAACCAATATCGATTTTTTAAGAAAGCATCATTTTCATTTTGATACATCTTCTTTAAATTCGCTATCAATTTGGCGTCATCAAGAACTGCGTATTGTATCGGCTCGTAAGACCAAGGATTGCTGGTTACCGATACTTGTTCAATATCTTTGGCAATAGCTAAAAATTCGATAAACGATTTTACTTTTGGATTCTGAATATCAAACTTTGTTTTCAGACGTTTAATTTCTGAAGTGTTTTTTCCTGATTTATAATAGGTTTTTAGATTCATAACATCCACATAACTACTGTCCAAAAGAAAGTATTTCAGCTGCTGATCGGAGATTTTGTTACCCAGAAATCCTTTCCAATCTGCAACAATATCATCGTTGTATCGAGAAATAAAATCACTTTCGGTTCCGTCATAAAAAATATCTCCAGAGAGAAATAATGGAGTGTAGGATTCGTCTACAAACGCTTCGGGCGCAAAATTAGAATCGAAAAACCAATCCCAATCGCCGCCACCACAGGCATAAATAGTTCCGTAGACCAATAATGTCGCACTACTAAAAAGAAGTAGTAATTTTTTTATAAATGGATTTTTCATACTGTTTTATATTAGTTTCATTTAAATCAAAAAAGATAATTTCGGAAGGAGATTCTTTCAGATTCTTCTTCAAACCTGAAGCCATATCCGATAAATCCTCGGCACTCACTTTTTCAATTTTTAATAAATCATCTTTATTGAGAAGACTACCTTTGAGGTAATGACTTCTCTTTGCTCGAAATAAATTCTTGGAAATCTTTTCAAAATCATTCAAAGTTAAATCATGCTGAGTAATTTTGGCGCTAAGCCCAACCACTTTATTTGTCCTAATCTGCACTGCCCATGAAAAGATTGGAAGTGCCACTTTTAGCGGAAGCGGATAATCTGAAAATTTAGATAAATACTGCTCTGCAATTTTACGATCATAAATAGAATTCGAATTGTCAGCAGCAATTTTTCCCATATTATAATACATCAAAACGCCATAATCTGCCGCAGGAATTCCAGTAGTTTTGGCATATTTTATTTGATGTAGCCGGATCGTCGCAGAAAGTATATCTGTGGTTTTTGACTTTAGAATTTCCATAAACTTCATAAAGTTATCTTTGCTCGCCAATGTCCAATCGCAATCGATCTGAAATTCAGAAGTTTTAATATTGTTCACTTTATTAATCTGTGCAATATAATCCAACATCTTACCGGCAAGCTTTTCGAGATCTTCCTTGTCGTTGAGCATAACTTCATTTGTGATATAAATCACAGGAATAATTTTGAAATTTCTTGTCAAATCTTTAAAGGTTACAGGACTTTCAGGAATAGCTTCTATGCTGCCATTCGGCAAAATTAAATCAAAATAACGCAAATAGACCTTAGCCGAATCAGTATCTTTCAATACCTCACGCTCAATTTCGCTCAAAGTAAAAACCGTTTTCCAATAATAGAATGAAACTTTTGGAGTCGAGTTCTTTTTGCAGGAAATGAAGACACAAATTACAAGCGCTAAAAGTATAATTCTTCGAAAAAGTTGCTGCATTTTAATGTTGAAATGGTTGTTTTATAATCTATTTGAAAAGCTTGAAACCGACTTTGATTCGGCAAAATTATTAAACATTTATTTATGAATAACATTAATAATAATCGTTATTTTGTACTTTAAATCAAAACGTCAATGTTCAGACACATTTTCACTTTACTTTTTATCACTTTACTTCTTAGCAGCTGCGCCAAGAGGGCTACAATATCAGGCGGTCTTAAAGATACAATTGCTCCAGTAATGAAGCAAAGTTATCCGCCAAATTACAATACAAATTTTGACGGAAACGAAATAAAAATAGTTTTTGACGAATATATCAAACTCAAAAACCTCAACAAACAACTGATTGTCTCGCCACCAATGCAGCGACAGCCCATTATCAGTCCGACCACTGCTAGCAAAACACTTACAATTAAAATTCTTGATACTTTAAAGCCCAATACGACTTACAGCTTTAACTTCGGAAAAAGTATCGAAGACAACAATGAAGGAAATCCCTATCAGCAATTTAAGTACGTTTTTTCGACTGGAAATGTTATCGATTCACTCAAATTGAGAGGGCAAGTTTTGGATGCTTACAACAAAGATGTCGAGTCATTTGTTTCGGTTATGTTGTACGAATATGATGAGAACTATACCGATTCGTTGATTTATAAACAACGTCCTAGATATATTACCAACACCTTGGACAGCATCAAAATATTTGAAATCGAAAATTTAAAACCTGGAAAATATAAATTGATTGCGCTAAAAGACAAAAGCTCAAATAACAAATACGATCCTAAAGCTGATAAAATTGGTTTCTTGTCGTCAATCGTAACAATCCCTTCGGATAGTCTTTACACTATCAAATTATTTAAAGAGAAGCTTTCGCTAAAAGCAAACAAACCTTCTCAAACTAATGGTTCAAAAGTTACTTTGGGTTACGAAGGAAATTTCGATAAAGTAAAAGTAAAAACCTTTGACGGCAATACCGAAGTAAAAAATGTAGTAACGAAAGTTGTCGATAAAGATTCTGTCTTGGTTTGGTTTCCACCCTCTGTAAAAGACTCAATTAAAATTCAAGTTTCTGCGGGTAATTATATAAAGGATTTTAGCGTAAGATTAAAAGAACAAAAAAATGATTCTTTGGTTATAAGCACAAAATTTGGCAATGCTCTTCCACTGCGTGAAGTATTTTCATTAAAAAGTAATACGCCTTTAATTGCTTTTGATAGTACCAGAATTTCGGTACGATCACAAGATTCTACTGTGCAGAAATTTAATATAAAGTATGATGATTTCCTGATGGAAATGAAGATTTCTTTCAAACAAGAACCATTAGAAAAATATAAAATTCAACTACTTCCTGGAGCTATAAAAGATTTTCTTAACAGAAAGAATGACACTTTAGCATATTCCGTTGTTACCAAAAACACATCTGATTACGGCAATCTACGACTTACAATTTCGAATATTAAAAGCTATCCTGTAATTGTTGAACTTAGTTCTACAAAAGGAGAAACTCTTGAAAGCAGATTTCTAGAGGAAGGAAATGTAGTAGATTTCAATCTGATAGATCCAATGCTTTATAATGTTAGAATAATTTACGATACCAATAAAAATGGACGTTGGGATGAAGGTAATTTCCTTGAAGATCGACAGCCAGAAGAAGTAATTTACTTTCCAACAAATATTGATGTTCGATCAAATTGGGACGTCGATCAGCCTTTTATTCTAAAGTAAAAGTATCAGCATCATTCAGAAAACCTAGTTTTTTTCTGGTATCAATTAGTCGCTGCTTCTCAATTGTATGTTGATAGCTTCCAGCTTGTTCCTGAGGTGCGATAAGATATTCTCCAAGACAATCTATTAGCTGTGAATGACCGTTGTGGTGATATTCATGTGCATCATAACCAACTCTATTAACGCCCGCGACAAAGCACAAATTTTCGATTGCGCGTGCTTTGAGAAGTGCATCCCAAGCTACTACTCGACTTTCGGGCCAATTTGCGACAAATAACAACAAATCATATTCTCCGTGATTTCGTATAAAAACAGGAAAACGCAGGTCATAACAAATTTGCAAGCAGATATTCCAACCTTTATAATTGATAATTTTTCGATCGCTTCCAGCGGTGTAGACTTCATCTTCTCCTGCATAAGAAAATAAATGTTTCTTATCATAAGTTTCCAAAAGTCCGTCTTTCGTTACAAATAGCAATCTGTTATAGAATTTTTTCTCTTCTTTAATTACGATGCTTCCAACAAGCGCAATATTAAATTTAGCCGCCATTTCCTTCATCCACACTACTGTTTTGCCAGCCATTGTTTCGGCAACTAGTTCCGGTTTCATTGTAAAACCTGTACTGAACATCTCTGGAAGAATTACCAAATCGGCAGAATCTGGAAGTTTCTCGATTTCTGATTGAATAGTTTTAATATTTTCTTCTTTGTTTTCCCAGACAAGATTTACTTGAATAAGATGTATGGAAAGATTTTCTGTAGAATTTAGATTTTGCATAAAGTAAATATAAGGAAGGTTTTGTGAGATTGCAAAAAGTTATTACCAATGTAGATTTTGCGAGAGGGATTATAGCGGAAATCCTTTGTTGTGGCTTTGCGGAGCAAAAGCTACAGCAAAGATTGGGAGTGGAAAGCCCGACCTGCGCCTCCGAAATATTCAAATTTTACGAACATTCTCGGGCGCAGGTCTCGCCCAAATAAAAAATATTAGAAACAAAAAAGGCGTTCAGAAAACTGAACGCCTTTTTCATAAAAATAAATATATTTTAGAATCCTGCAACAAAGTATTCTCTGTTCATTCTAGCAATAGCCTCTAGTGTAATTCCTTTTGGACACTCAACTTCGCACGCTCCAGTATTGGTACAGTTACCAAAACCTTCGGCATCCATTTGACTTACCATATTCTTTACACGGTCAGTAGCTTCAATTTTACCTTGTGGTAAAAAAGCAAATTGAGACACTTTTGCTGCTACGAATAGCATTGCCGAAGCATTTTTACAGGCTGCAACACATGCTCCACAACCAATACAGGTTGCATTGTCAAATGCTGTATCTGCATCGTGCTTGTTGACAGGGATAGTGTTAGCATCTATCGTATTTCCAGAAGTACCGACAGATATAAATCCACCTGCCTGCTGTATCCTATCAAAAGAGCTTCTGTCAACAGCTAAATCTTTTATTACTGGGAATGCTTTTGCGCGGAATGGCTCAATATAAATTACATCGCCATCCTTAAACATTCTCATGTGTAGCTGACAAGTCGCGATACCTCTGTCTGGTCCGTGAGGTTCGCCATTGATATGAAGTGAGCAACTACCGCAAATTCCTTCACGACAGTCATGGTCAAATACCACCGGCTCGTCGCCTCTATTAATCAGTTGATCGTTAAGAACATCTAACATTTCTAAAAAAGACATATCTTCAGAAATACCATCTATTGGATAATCGACCATACTCCCTTTTGCTTGAGCGTCTTTTTGACGCCATATTTTTAATGTGAGTTTCATGATACTATATTTTATAACCTTAAAAACTTCTTGTTATGATGTGACAGTTTTTGTAGGTCGTCTTATTAAAATTTCTTTCTACTTGTAACTACGTTGAACCAGTTCAATATTTTCAAACTTCAATTCTTCCTTATGTAAAATTGCATCACTTGGTTTTCCTGTGTATTCCCAAGCTGCTACATAAGCAAAATTTTCATCGTCACGCTGTGCTTCACCTTCTGGAGTTTGGTATTCCTCTCTAAAGTGTCCACCACAAGATTCGTTTCTGTGCAAAGCATCTTTTGCAAATAGCTCACCTAACTCTAAGAAATCTGCAACTCTCATTGCTTTTTCTAATTCTTGGTTAAAGCTATCCATAGATCCAGGAACAAGTACTTCTTTATGGAAACGCTCACGTAGTTCAGAAATTTCGTGAATTGCTTCAGTTAGACCTTCTGCATTTCTCGCCATTCCTACTTTCTCCCACATGATTTTCCCTAAAATTCTATGGAAATAGTCTACAGAGTGTGATCCTTTATTATTAACAAAACGCTCCAATTGAGTTCTTACATTATTTTCTGCTGCTTCAAATTCAGGAGTATCTGTTGGAATAGGACCTGTCTTAATATCTGGCGCTAGATAAGCTCCAATAGTATAAGGCAGCACAAAATATCCATCTGCCAACCCTTGCATTAATGCAGATGCACCTAATCTGTTTGCTCCGTGATCTGAGAAGTTTGATTCTCCAATAGAGAAACATCCAGGAATAGTTGTCATTAAGTTATAATCTACCCATGTTCCTCCCATTGTGTAGTGTACAGCTGGGAAAATTTTCATTGGTGTTTTGTACGGATTCTCATCAACAATTTTCTCATACATTTGGAAAAGATTACCGTACTTGTCAGAAATAACTGCAGTACCCATTTCAATAATTTGCTCTGGAGTAGCAGTATGATCAAGACCTTTTATGTAGGCTTGCTCTTTTCCATATCTCTGAATTGCAGATGCGAAATCAAGATATACCGCTTGACCTGTTTTGTTCACTCCGTAGCCAGCGTCGCAACGCTCTTTTGCTGCACGAGATGCAACATCACGAGGTACTAGGTTACCAAATGCAGGATATCTTCTTTCAAGATAATAATCTCTTTCTGCTTCGCTAAGATCAATCGCGTTCTTACGACCTTCTCTAATAGCTATAGAATCTTCGATATTTTTCGGAACCCAGATTCTTCCATCATTACGTAAAGACTCAGACATCAAAGTTAATTTTGACTGATGATCTCCCGAAACAGGAATACAGGTTGGGTGAATTTGTGTATAACAAGGGTTTGCAAAAAATGCACCTTTCTTGTGAATTTTCCACGCTGCAGTAGCATTACTTCCCATTGCATTTGTAGAAAGGAAAAATACATTTCCGTACCCACCAGAACCTACAACAACTGCGTGAGCAGAATGTCTTTCGATTTCACCTGTAATCATATTACGAGCGATAATCCCACGTGCTTTACCATCAACGATAACTAGGTCTAGCATTTCGTGACGATTATACATCTTAATTTTTCCACGGCCTATCTGTCTGTTCATCGCAGAATAAGCACCTAGAAGTAATTGCTGTCCAGTTTGTCCTTTTGCGTAGAAAGTTCTTGAAACAAGAGCTCCACCAAAAGAACGGTTGTCCAACAGTCCACCATATTCTCTAGCCAATGGCACTCCTTGAGCAACACACTGGTCAATAATATTAGAAGATACTTCCGCTAGACGGTAAACATTTGACTCTCTTGAGCGGTAATCTCCACCTTTGACAGTATCGTAAAACAATCTGTAAATTGAGTCACCATCACCTTGATAATTTTTTGCAGCATTAATACCACCTTGTGCAGCAATTGAGTGCGCACGACGTGGAGAATCCTGAAAACAAAATGCTTTTACGTTATAACCTAGTTCAGCAAGAGTAGCCGCGGCAGAGCCACCAGCCAATCCTGTTCCTACAACAATAACGTCTATATTACGCTTGTTTGCCGGATTTACTAAGTTGATATGATCTTTATAATCAGTCCACATATCAGATAGTGGACCGTTGTTATTTGGTACTTTGGAATCTAATGCCATATATATTTATGCTTTTAGAAAGAAATGAATGTATAAAGGAATGATTGCGAATAATAACGGCACAATCACCGCAAAGAGTTTACCTATCACTCTAATAGTAGGTTTGTATTTTGCGCTGTTAATTCCA
>JBBSRP010000024.1:0-21137 GCA_038242935.1 Flavobacteriales bacterium | reverse complement strand
GAAATAATTTACGAAAAACTTCAGGCTTTTATCAGACGATTCTATGCAAACGAACTTATAAAAGGATGTATTTTCTTTGTCGGCTTGGGATTGCTATATTTTCTCTTTACAGTTTTTGTCGAATATTTTTTATGGCTTTCGCCGAATGGCCGAAGAGTGCTGTTCATCGTTTTCGTCCTTTTTGAAGTTATTTTGCTCGGTAGATATATTTTGTATCCAATTTCTAAACTTATAAAATTGCAAAAGGGTTTAGATTTTGAACAAGCATCGCTTATTATTGGAAAGCATTTTTATGAAGTAAGTGATAAACTAACTAACTTTCTTCAGCTTTCAAAAGACGATAATCAGTCGGAATTACTTCTTGCTTCGATTGATCAGAAAGCAGATTCTCTCAAATTTGTTCCATTTGGAAAAGCGGTAGATTTTAAAAAGAATATCAAATTTCTACCAGTTGCGATTATTCCTGTTTTGATTATTTTGCTTCTTATCTTTTCGAATAATCTTCAAGTACTTTCTCAAAGTTACCATCGAGTTGTAAATTATAATGAGCAATTTATTCCACCTGCTCCTTTTAGTTTTGTGATCGATAATTCGAAATTACAAACAGAGCAAGGAAAAGATTTTGTTCTTCAGGTTCGCACCGAAGGTAAGGTAGTTCCCGAAAAAGTAAGTATTCAGATTGCCGAGGAGCAGTATCTTTTACAGAGCGATTCTCTGGGGAGTTTTACTTATAAATTTTCGAAACCTTTAGATAATGTCGACTTCAAATTGGTTGCCAATCAAGTTGAAAGTAAGAATATGTCGCTTGGTATCATCAAAGTTCCATCGATAGAAGAAATAGAATTACGATTGATTTTTCCATCCTATTTAAATAGAAAATCAGAAACTTTAAAAGGGACTGCCAATGCAAATATACCCGAGGGCACGACTGTAGAATGGAAGCTTGCAACTCAATCTACCGAAAATGTTAGCTATAAAGATGCTGCCGCAAAAGTTTCATTTACTAAATCTGGAAATAATTTTGGTTTCAAGAAGAGCTTTGCAACTTCTACAGAATACCAAATTCTAACTGGGAATAAGAAAGTTTCAAACTACGAAACATTAGATTATACTATTGGAGTGATCAAAGATCAGTTTCCAACCATCAATGTGGAAAATCTTCCTGACTCATTAAAATCTGAAAAGAAATACTTGCTAGGACAGATTGCTGATGATTATGGTCTGCATAAATTGGAAATTGTTTTTTACACCAAGGACAATCCACAGTCTCAAAAGCGTGCTTCTATTGCAGTCAAAGGAAAACAGTTTGATCAATTTGTATTTTCATTTCCATCAAATCTTCCTGTAGAACTAGGTAAAGATTACGAGTATTTTTTTGAAGTACGAGATAATGACGCTATGCATAATTACAAAGCTACAAGATCTGTGGTTTTTTCTAGCAGAGTTTTGAGCGATAATGAGAAGCAGACGCAACTGTTGGAAGAACAAAATTCGAATATCAATTCGATGTCTCAATCAATAAAGGATCAAGACAAACAATTTTCTGAACTTGACAAACTTCAGAAGGAGCAGAAAGAAAAATCTAGTTTAGAATATAAAGATCAGAAAAAGATTGACGATTTTGTGGAGCGTCAGAAACGTCAGGACGAGATGATGAAGGAATTCTCAGAAAAGATGGCAAAGAATCTTGACAATCTCAACAAAGATAAAAAAGACAATGTTCAAGAAGAGCTTCAAAAAAGATTTGAAAAAGTAGCCGAAGAATTGGAAAAGAACAAGAAACTTCTTGACGAACTCAATCAGTTGAAGGACAAAATTCAGAATGAGAAATTGTTCGAGAAGATGGAACAATTTAAAAAACAGTCAAAAAATCAAACCAAAACGCTTGAACAACTCGTGGAGTTAACCAAGAAATACTACGTTGAGAAAAAAGCGGAACAAATCGCAGATAATCTTAAAAAACTAGCTGAGAAACAAGACAAACTTGCTGACAAACAGGATGATAAGTCGTTGGAAAAGCAAAAAGAAATCAATAAAGAGTTTGAAGACTTAAAAAAGGAATTAGATCAACTAGAAAAAGATAATAAGGAATTAAAAACTCCTATGGATTTGGATAATGATGCCAAGAAGGAAGAGGAGATTACCAAAGATTTAAAAGATGCGGAAGAAGACCTAGATAAGAAAAGTCCATCAAAGGCAAAGCCCAAACAAAAAAGCGCCGCTAAGAAGATGATGGAAATGGGTCAGAAGATGTCATCTTCATTAGAGATGGATTCAAAAGAACAAATGGAAGAAGATGTAAAAATGCTTCGTCAGATTTTGGATAATCTTGTAGCTTTTTCTTTTTCGCAAGAAGGTTTAATGAAACAATTTAGAGCATTGAATCCTGCAGCGCCATCATTTAATAAACACCTAAAGCAACAGCAGACTTTAAAACAACAGTTCAGACATATTGATGATTCTCTATTTGCAATGTCAATGCGTAATCCTAAAATTGCGGAACAAGTGACAAAGGAAGTTGGTGATGTTCATTATTACTTGGACAAATCAATTGGTTCAATTGTTGAGGGACAAATCCCCCAAGGAAACAGTCAGCAACAATACACAGTTACACACGCAAACACACTTGCCAATATGCTTTCTGATATTCTGAATAATATGCAAATGTCTCTTTCGGGAAGTGGAATGGGCAAACCTAGCAAAGGAAAGGGCGATGGTGGAGGACAACTTCCAGATATTATCAAGAAGCAGGAAGGTCTTGGAGAGAAGATGAAAGGCGAGAAAGGCAAGAAAGGCGAAGGCTCGAAACCGGGAGACGGCGAAAAACCTGGTGAAGGTTCTAAATCTGGAGGAGAAGGACAATCCCAATCTGGCGGAAGAGGAGAAGACGGAGATGGGGAAGGGGATGCTGAGAAGATTATGGAAATTTACAAAGAGCAAGTGCAATTACGTGAGCAACTTCAGAATGAATTAATCAAGAATGGAATGGGTGGAAACGGCCAAGCAGTTCAGCAAATGAAACAATTAGAGAAGCAATTACTGGACAAAGGATTTACGGAAGAAGCTGTTCAAAGAGCGATGAATATCAAATATGAATTACTTAAGCTTGAAAAGGCAATGCGTACTCAAGGCGAGGAAAGCAAAAGGCAAGCTGAAAGAAGTGGCAAAGACTTCAACAATTCGGCGAAAGCCTTACCAGAGGAAATTCAGAAATATTTAAATAGTATCGAAATTTTAAATAGACAAAGCTTACCTTTGCGCCCTAATTTCAGTACCAAGGTACAGCAATACTTCAAAAGCAATGATTAGTTACAACTACGAAAGCAATTTCACATTAGGAAATGAGGAGCAATATTCTCAATGGTTAAGCGCTGTTATTGAAAGCGAGAACAAGAACGAAGGCGAAATAAACTATATATTTTGTGATGACGAATACCTTCACAAGATCAATATGGAGTATTTACAGCACGATGATCTAACTGACATTATTAGTTTTGATTACTGTGTAGGCAATGAATTGAACGGAGACATTTTTATTTCTGTAGAACGAGTTGCTGAAAATGCCAAAGAATATGAGGTTGAATTAGAGACAGAATTACTTAGAGTTATGGCTCACGGTGTTTTGCACTACTGCGGATACAAGGATAAAAGCGAAGTTGATGCTGCTCTAATGAGAAGTAAGGAAGACGAAAAAATGAAAATGTTTGCTACTAATTGATAACTGTTCCACGTGGAACATTTGATTTATGTTTAAAGATTTATATGATGTTATAGTAGTTGGAGGTGGGCACGCAGGATCAGAAGCGGCCGCTGCTGCTGCAAATTTAGGTTCAAAAACTTTATTGATTACAATGAGTTTGCAAAATATTGCGCAGATGTCCTGCAACCCAGCAATGGGAGGAATTGCAAAAGGGCAGATTGTTCGTGAGATTGATGCCTTGGGCGGATACTCAGGAATTATTTCTGACAATACAGCAATACAGTTTAAAATGCTCAACAAATCCAAAGGACCTGCAATGTGGTCTCCAAGAGTTCAAAGCGACAGAATGCGTTTTGCAGAAGAATGGAGATTGATGCTGGAAGGAACTCCGGACTTGGATTTTTATCAAGAAATGGTTAAAGGTTTGATTATCGAGAACGGAAAAGTTCTGGGAGTTAGAACTTCTTTAGGTTTGGAAATTCGATCTAAAACTGTAATTCTAACCAATGGTACTTTCTTAAACGGATTGATTCATATTGGCGAAAAGCAGTTTGGTGGAGGGAGAGCTGGCGAAAGTGCAGCTTACGGAATTACCGAAGATCTCGTTCAAGCTGGTTTTGAATCTGGAAGAATGAAGACTGGAACTCCTCCGAGGGTAGATGGTAGATCGTTAGATTATTCGAAAATGAACGAAGAAAAAGGAGATGATGTGCCTTCAAAATTTTCATATTTGGATACAACAAAACCTCTGACCCATCAAAGATCTTGTCATATGAGTTATACTTCTTTGGAAGTGCATAATATCTTGAGAGAAGGATTTGATAGATCTCCAATGTTTAACGGACGTATCAAAAGTTTAGGACCCAGATACTGTCCATCGATAGAAGATAAGATAAATAGATTTGCAGATAAAGAAAGACATCAGCTGTTTGTAGAGCCAGAAGGTTGGAATACCTGCGAGGTTTATGTGAATGGTTTTTCAACTTCTTTGCCAGAAGATATACAGTTTAAAGCTTTGCGTTCTGTAGCGGGTTTTGAAAATGTGAAATTTTTTAGACCTGGATATGCGATCGAATACGATTATTTTCCACCAACACAACTTCGGCATACTCTTGAAACAAAACTTGTAGAAGGACTTTATTTTGCTGGACAGATAAATGGAACAACAGGATATGAAGAAGCAGCTTCTCAAGGATTGATGGCTGGAATAAACGCGCATTTAAAAATCAACGAGAAAGATCCTTTTATCTTAAAGAGAGATGAGGCATATATCGGAGTTTTAATTGATGATTTAATCACAAAAGGAACAGAGGAGCCTTATAGAATGTTTACTTCTCGTGCTGAATACAGAACACTTTTGCGTCAGGATAATGCCGATTTTAGATTGACTCCAATGTCACACGCAATCGGATTGGCATCTGAAAAGCGTCTACGTCGAATGGAAGTGAAAAGGAAAGCATCTGCTGAAATGGTGGAGTTCTTTAAAGAAACGAGCGTTACACATCAAGAAGCTAACCTAGTTTTGGCAGAAAAAGAAACTGCATTGATTACACAATCTGATAAAATGTTCAAAGTTTTTTCAAGACCTCAGATTGATATGGCTGATATGATGAAGTTCGAAAAGGTAAAAGACTACATCGCTAATCACGATTTGGATACCGAAATTCTAGAACAAGCAGAAGTGCAAGTTAAGTATTCAGGCTATATTGATAAGGAAAGAAACAATGCCGATAAACTTCATAGATTAGAAGATGTGAAGATTCCTGAAGATTTTGATTATGATAAAATTAAATCTTTGTCTTACGAGGCTAAGGAGAAATTTAAAAAAATTAGGCCTGTTACGATATCCCAAGCATCTCGTATAAGTGGCGTCTCGCCAAGTGATATTTCGGTACTGCTAATTTTTATGGGACGATAAAAAATTGTTTCACGTGGAACTTTGGCGCAAAGCCTTGCTGTTGCTAGGAAGTTTTAGTTTAATAGAAAATATAGAAAATTGGCAGGAAAGAAATTATTTGTAGAAGTTAAAGATTATTCGGTATCCAAAGAAAGTTTTAGACTTTACCACGATGAAGAATTAGACCTGTTGATTACGGAACCAAAACCTTCGGCTGAAATACTAGGGAAGTATTATCAAAGCGAAGACTATATTTCTCACACAGATTCTAAACGTTCTATTTTTGAGAAGGTGTATCATTTGGTTAAATCTTTTTCGATAAATCAGAAGTTGAGCTTTCTAGAAAAGGTATACCCATCAAAAGGAACGCTATTAGACGTAGGAGCGGGGACAGGAGAATTTTTGGCGAAAGCCTACAAAAAGGATTGGAAAGTATTAGGTTATGAACCCAATCAATCTGCAAAAGAGATTGCAACAGGAAAAGGAATTAGCTTATGCGAATCTTTAAAAGATCTCCAAAATAATTCTGTCGATGTTATTACAATGTGGCACGTTCTTGAACACGTTTATAATTATGATGAACAGATTGTAGAACTGAAAAGGATTCTGAAAAAGGATGGTGTAATTATTGTTGCAGTGCCAAACTTCAAATCGTATGATGCTACACATTATAAAAAGGCATGGGCTGCTTTTGATGCGCCTCGACATTTGTGGCACTTTTCTAAAACATCCATTAAAAAGATTTTTGGTAAACACGGAATTAATTTAGTTGATATCAAACCATTATATTTTGACTCGTTTTATGTGAGTCTTCTTTCTGAAAAATACAAAAACGGAAAAATGAATGTCCTTAAAGCGATAGGTGTTGGTTTGATGTCAAATATTAAAGGAATGAAGACTGGAGAGTTTTCTTCGCATATTTATGTGCTTAAAAATTCAAAAGAATTAAAATAAGCCGTTTTACAAGCGTTTCAGACGGCAAAACATATTCTGATATCGAAAATTCTTGATTTGAGCAGAAATAAGAGTTTAAATAAGTCATTTTTTTGCTATTTCGATAAAAATGATTTCCAAAATAGAAACAATAAATATTCGGATTAAAATAAAATTAATTCGGGAAATAGAAATAATTATTACTTTTACACAAAATTAAAAAAAATGAAAAAAGGATTTGCATTATTTGTTTTGGCTTTGACAGTTATGTCTTGCAATCAAAGCAACGAGAGTACAGAAGTGAAAACAGCTTATATCGATACTTCAAAATTATTAAAGGAATATACTGAATCAAAAGATATCGAAGCTAAGTACAAGGCAAAATCTCAAGAGATGGGAAAAGAGCTTGATGTAGAAGTGGCAAGATTTAAAACTGAAGCTGCAAGTTTCCAAAAAAATGCACAAGCAAACGGTCAAGCTTGGGCACAGCAAAAAGGGGCTGAACTTCAAAAAAGAGAGCAACAGCTTTCTTACGCTCAGCAAGCAATGCTACAACAATTGCAACAAGAAAGCGGTACAGAAATGGATAGCCTTGTAGTAAATGTTCGTGAATTTATTAAGACTTACGGAAAAGAAAAAGGATATGCTTATATCTACGGTACAGGTGAAGCTGCAACTGTACTTTATGCAGAAGATAAATACGATATTACGAACGAAGTTGTAAAACTTCTTAACGATAAATACAAAAAAGCTGAGCCTGCGAAAATAGAAGAGCCTAAAAAAGAAGACGCTAAAGTAGAAGCAAAGAAATAAATCGATAGTTTTCGATTTAAAACCTTCAGCCTTAAAAAGTTGAAGGTTTTTTTATTATATTTAGTTTAATTACCACAACATTTATTTTTCTCATTATGCAAGAGTTTGCGCCATCTGCTGAGTACGTTTTAAAATTTATCAATCAGACTAATAGATCCATTTTTCTTACTGGAAAGGCTGGGACTGGAAAGACTACGCTCTTGCGTGAGATTATAAAAACAACTCATAAAAATGCGATGGTTGTGGCGCCTACCGGAATTGCTGCTCTTAACGCTGGCGGAGTCACGATACATTCGCTTTTTCAATTGCCTTTAGGAGGATTTATCCCCGTGCAGGATGAAATAGCTTCGGTGTCAGATTATGTTAAATTTGAATCTCGTGATAGTTTACGAAAACACTTCTTCAAGATGAATAAAACTCGAAGATCTCTTTTTCGGAATCTAGAACTTTTAATCATAGATGAAGTAAGTATGCTACGTGCAGATCTCTTGGATGCAATGGATTTTGTGTTGCAATCTATCCGAAAGAATTCGCAGGTTTTTGGTGGTGTTCAGGTATTATTTATTGGCGATCTTTTGCAATTGCCGCCAGTTGTGAAAAATCAAGAATGGGATATACTTCGAAAATATTATTCTGGAAAATTCTTTTTCACGCGCACGCTGTTCAGAAACATCCACCACTTTATATCGAACTCACAAAAATCTACAGACAATCTGATGATACATTTATTTCAATATTAAATAATCTGCGAAATAATACAATTACTCCGGAGGATTTAAAGTGTCTAAATCAATTTATCAACAAAGATTTTGATTTAAAAACTAATAAAGGATATATCACTCTTACAACTCATAATGCAAAAGCTGATAATTTAAATTCAGAATCTCTGGCTGAACTGCCGGGCAAGAAGCACACCTATCAAGCAGAAATAACTGGAGATTTTCCTGAGAAGATTTTCCCGATCGAGCAGAATTTAGAATTAAAAGTTGGTGCTCAAGTTATGTTTGTAAAAAACGATTTATCTTCTGAGAAGCGATTCTTTAATGGAAAAACAGGAATTGTAAAGTTCTTGAATGATAGTGAGATGTTGATAGAATTTCCCGAAGAAGGAAGAACAATTGAAGTAGAAAAGTATGAGTGGAAAAATATTCGCTACAACGTCAATGAGAGTACAAAGGACATAGAGGAGGAGTTATTTGGCACTTTCGTTCAGTATCCTGTAAAGCTCGCCTGGGCAATTACGGTACATAAGAGCCAAGGCTTAACTTTTGATAAAGCTGCGCTTGATGTTTCGGATGTTTTTATGCCAGGTCAGGCATACGTTGCGCTTTCGCGTTTAAGATCGTTAAATGGGCTTGTTTTGCTTTCTGAGCTTAGGATGAATGGTATTTCCAATGATCTTGACGTAATGAAGTATGCTGAACATAAAACAGACGAAACCTTATTGGAAAACGTTCTACAGACAGAAACAATGACTTTTGTGCATTTGTTTATGATGCAAGCATTTAATTTTAAGCGACTTGGGCAGGAATGGCGCAACCACGTTTATAGTTACAAACAAGACTCAGAAAGATCAGAAAAGTCGAAGCATTATATCTGGGCAAAGACACAATTGGATAGTATTGATAAAATTTTGGATGCCTCCGAAAAATTTCAGACGCAGCTAAATCGGTTGTTTCTTTCGGCGGAAGCTGACGTGCCATTTATAGCAAGTAGAATTGAGGCTGCTTTTGGATACTTTTTTGCTCCTATGGATATGATCGTTTACAATCTGCTGTACAAAATTCAGCAAGTAAAGAATGTCAAAAAAGTCAAGGCATTTTACGATGAATTAAGTTCTCTTGAAGAAATGCAGACAAAATCTGTATTACAATTATTTCGCGCTCAAAAAATGATCGAAGCTGTCGTGAAAGTGCAGCCGATTTCTAAGGAAACATTAACTTCAGAAGAAATCAAAACGTACATCCATAAGAAAAAGGAAAAGATTCGAAATGAATTTAAAACCAATCATCCGGGGTTATTGCAGGAAGATGATTTTAATCAATACGAGGTTAAGAAGAAAAATGTAAATTCGGCACCAAAAAAGTCTACAATTCAGGAAACTTACGAAATGTGGCAAGGCAAGCAATCTGTCGAGGATATTGCTGCATCGAGAAAACTTACACCACAAACAATTTATACTCACTTGAGCAAACTTGTGCAGACAGGAGTAGTGCAGCTAGAAGATGTGTTGCCAGCAGATAAAATTAAAGAATTGGCAGAAGCGTTCCACGGATATTCTGACGAATCACTTGGACCGTTAAAAGAAAAGTATGGTGAGAAATTTAGCTATCACGAACTGCGACTTTACAAAGCAACGTTAAATTAGGACAGCCAGAAAACGCCCAAAACTGCAAGAATAAAATAGATCGTTACTGTTCTAGCACCTTCATAATCCTTGGCCAGTCTTTGTGCAAAAAGCATAAAAAGTAACGTGACACAAGAGAATACGGCGCCATAAAATCCAAATGTTCTGATATTGTTTGCGGCAAGTTGAATAGCTCCCACTACGCATAGAACACCTGAAATTAATTCCAAAATCAGTAGAATTATCAAAGACATGGGAACCATTTTCCGAATAAATGTTTGAGAAAAGTGACCAGTCAGATATTCAACATTTCCTTTCCAGTCCGTCACTTTGTCGTAACCTGACTGTATAAAAGTAATTGCCAAAAATATCAAAACAAGAATGGATGCTATATTCATGATGCTTATTTTTTATGAATTAATCTAGTTAATTTGATAGACATATCTGTGAGAATCATCTTAGCATTTCCGTTGCGTTCAATGTGATAGATAGCCTCAGATAATGCAGTAAATATGTCTTGAATATTGTTGCCGTGGACAAAGGGGGCAAAATTTTCTAATTTAAACTTATCAATTTTCGGTTCCATATAAACCAATTCTGTTGTCTGAAAATTTAGCAAAAGCGCTTGTCTAAAAAGTTCTATACAGTAGTCCAGGAATTTTTTCTGTGTTTCACGGCCAAGCGTAGCAATTGTTTCGCTCCAAGAAATAAGCTCTAGAATAGATGAAGCATTTCCTTTTGCGCGGAAAGCAGCACGTACCCATTGTACAAACCATTGTTCAAACTGAATTTCTTCTTCGTTTGATTGTGTTAGTTTTAGAGCACGATTGTAATTTCCTTGAGCTTGATGTGCAATTTTCTTTGCAGCATGTACATCAAAACCCAGAGTTTTTTCTAGATTCATTGCAATTTCTTCTGGCGGAATAGGGCCAAAATGCAAAACTTGACAACGAGAGCGAATAGTTGAAATAATATCGCCTTCATTTTCTGTAATTAGAATAAAAACCGTCTTTTCTGGCGGCTCTTCAAACATTTTTAAGAGTTTGTTGGCTGCATCGGTATTCATTCGGTCTGCCATCCAAATAATCATAACTTTATGTCCACCTTCGTAGGCCTTGAGTGCAAGGAGTTTGAGAATATTTTGAGCTTCATTAACTCTGATAAATCCCTGTTTATTCCCAATTTCGAGCGCAGAATACCAATCAAATAGATTGGCATACATATTTTCTTTGAGCATTTCGCGCCACTGCGTAATAAAATCGCTGCTCAGCACAGGTTTACTGTCTCCAGCAGTTGCTGTTGGGAATACGAAATGTAAATCGGGATGTACTAAATTTTCAAATTTCAGATTGCAACTTGGATTTCCGTTTGTATTGTCGTTTCCAGTATTGCCGCATAAAATATACTGCGCATAGGCGATTGCCATTGGCAAAGCACCACTTCCTTCGGCACCTACAAAAAGTTGGGCGTGTGGAATTCTACCTTCGGAGGCAGTTTGAATCAAATGATTTTTAATCGCTTCTTGGCCTAAAATATTGGAAAATTGCATGTGCAAATATAAGTTAAAAAGCCAAAATCGCACGATTGGATTATTCTCGATATTTTCGGGGAAATTCTTGCCTTTTAGATATTGATTTTCAATAGTTAAGAGAAAAATGTTGTGAGGACTTTTCTAGCCCCGATTGCAGCGGCATCCTCTTTATGGTTGCGCGAAGCAGCAACTATGAAGAGATACAGCGGAAAGCGGGAAATAGCTCCAAAAAAAAACACTAATTCTAATCAAACACGATTCTTGGAATGTCCTTTTGAAAAAATGGTATCTTTGCAGGCGAATTTAAAAACACACAACAAGATGAAAACACTGGAAGATTTTAATCTAAAAGGGAAAAAAGTATTAGTAAGAGTTGATTTTAATGTGCCTCTTGACGATAATTTGAAAGTGATTGATGACAGTCGTATTGAGGGCGCAAAACCTACAATTGATTATATAATTGAGAATGGCGGAAGTGTAATATTGATGTCGCATCTTGGAAGACCAAAAAATAAAGAAGGTAAGTTTTCGCTTAAACATATAGTTTCTGCAGTAGAAAATGTACTTGGAAGAAAAATAAAATTTGTTGCAGATTCGATAGGACCTGAGGTAGAAAAGGCGGTTGCCGAAATGAAACCGGCGGATGTTTTACTATTAGAAAATTTGAGATATTATAAAGAAGAGGAAGCGGGCGATAAAAATTTTGCAAAATCACTAGCTGATCTTGGCGATTTTTATGTGAACGATGCCTTTGGTACTGCGCATAGAGCTCACGCATCTACAGCGATTATTGCAGATTATTTTCCAGAAAGCAAAACTTTCGGAAAACTACTTGCTAAGGAAATTGAAAGTATTGAGAAAGTTTTGAAGGAAAGCAAAAAGCCAGTGACAGCAGTTCTTGGTGGAAGTAAAGTGTCGTCGAAAATTACTGTAATCGAAAATATTCTTGATAAAATAGACCACATGATTATTGGTGGAGGAATGACTTTTACCTTTATCAAAGCGCTGGGTGGAAAAATTGGAAATTCTCTCTGCGAGGATGATAAGTTGGAATTGGCGTTAGAAATTTTGGCTGCAGCCAAAAAGAAAAACGTTCAAGTTCACCTTCCTGTTGATGTTGTAATCGCAGATTCTTTTAGCAATGACGCAAATACCAAAACTGTTCCTGTAGGAGAAATCCCAGACGGATGGCAAGGTCTTGATGCTGGAGAAAAATCGTTGGCAGAAATAAAAACTGTTATTTTAGAATCAAAAACAATTTTGTGGAATGGACCTTTGGGAGTTTTTGAAATGGAAAATTTCTCGAATGGAACTAAGGAATTAGGAAAATATATTGCCGAAGCGACTGCAAATGGTGCATTTTCTCTTGTAGGAGGTGGAGATTCTGTTGCAGCGGTAAAAGAATTTAATCTGGAAGATAAAATGAGCTACGTTTCTACTGGTGGCGGTGCAATGCTGGAGATGCTTGAAGGAAAATCGCTTCCTGGAATCGACGCAATTTTAAAATAATCAATTTAAATTATACTAGATAGGTTAAATTTCAGTTATATAACTTGTTGTTTATATTATATGATTGTTATGTTTGCATTTCATTTGATTGAAATATAAGCAATTAGCCTACAAACGAATGACGAATAAAGGTTTTTTAAATAAGAAGTTTACTGAAGTAAAAAACATCTAAAAACGTACCAATGAAGATTAAGCATACCCCACTAGTTATTTTATCATTATTTTCCTTTGGATCTTTTGCCCAAGAATCCACTGTAGATGTCGCGAAAGATGCAGACATGCTCAAGAAGGAAATCCCAATGTCTTACCTTGACTCTATAAAATCTACCTTAGTTTATGATGATATGACTGCCTGTATTGACAGTTTATGGCTCAAAGAACTAACCAACCTAGATCTTTACAACGATATCTCTACTGATATTGCAAAGATTGATCTTGACGAGGAAGTAGATTATGAATTATCTACTGAATTATTAAAAGAGCGCCTGAAAATTATGGATGCGCGTTCGCCATTTAATATTGAGTATAATCAAGGATTAGAGAATATTATTAAATCATTTCTAAAAAACAGAAAGCGTTCTTTTGAACGTTTGATGGCAATTTCTGAATATTATTTCCCAATGTTTGAAGAAGCTCTAGCCAAAAAGAACGTTCCGTTGGAAATTAAGTATCTCGCTGTTGTAGAATCTGCTCTTAATCCAAAAGCAGTTTCACATATGGGAGCGACAGGTCTTTGGCAGTTTATGTATCAGACCGGAAAACAATACAATTTGAATATCGATTCGTATGTTGATGAGAGAAGTGATCCTCTTAAAGCAAGTAATGCAGCTGCTCAATATATGACCAATATGTATAAAATATTTGGAGACTGGGATCTTGTTCTAGCATCTTATAATGCTGGTCCAGGAAACGTTGCCAAAGCAATTAGACGTTCTGGTGGTCAACAAAATTACTGGAATATCAGAAAAAATCTTCCAAGAGAAACTCAAGGATATGTACCAGCTTTCTTAGCTACAATGTATATCTACGAATTCCATAAAGAGCACGGAATTGTGCCAGACAGAGCATTGGTTAAAAGTTTTGAAACTGATACCGTGATGATCAAAAATCATATTACTTTTAAACAATTAGCAGAAGTTCTAAACGTTCCAGTATCTCAATTGCAATTGCTTAATCCTTCTTACAAACTAGATGTGGTACCTTTTTATGCAAATAAAAACCACTATATCAGAATGCCAAGAGAGAAAGTAGCGCTTTTTACTGCAAATGAAAGTGCAGTATATGCTTACGCAAATCATGTCAAGAATCTTCGAGAAAAACCACAGTCGCAACAGCAATATGCCTCGGTGACTACAGGAAAAAATCAGTCTACGATTACTCGTACTAAGATGCACAAAATTAGAAGTGGCGAGTCTCTAGGAGTAATTTCGGAGAAATATGGAGTGTCTGTTGCTAATATCAAAAAGTGGAACGGCTTACGCAGCAATGTTATTGGAGCAGGAAAATCTTTAAAAATTGTGAGCACAGAAACGGTAGCCGTAAAGGCACAACCTGCGGCAATCGTGAAAAAATCTGAAAGTATAGCAGCAAAAACTTCGCAGAAAGAAGTAGTTGTAGAAGAAGATGACACAAAATATTACACTGTGAAAAAAGGCGAAAGTCTTTATGCTGTTGCAAAAAAGCACAATATTACGGTTGATCAGATTAAAGATTGGAACAAATTTGGTGGAGACAATCTTGTAGCTGGAATTAAAATCATCGTTGACAAGAAAGTTGAAATTTCAGACGATACTGCTGTAGCTGATGTTGCAGAAGCTAACGTAGTTGTTGATCCAACAGAATATAGCCTAAAGTATCACGTTGTGAAAAAGGGTGAATTTTTAGGAATTATTGCTAAGCAAAACAATCTAAGTTTGGGCGAGCTAAAAGAAATGAATTCTTTGGAAAGCAATAATGTAAATATTGGAACACGTATCGTTGTTGCAAAAACGGCTGTTGATAATAGCGGCTTGTCTCAGAAAGAGAAGAGTCAAAACACGCAGATTGCAGCGAGAGAAAAACAAGCACAAAAATCATATTATGTTCAAAAGGGAGATTCTCTTTTTAGCATAGCAAAAAAATATCCTGGAGTTACTATTTCAGATTTGAAACAATGGAACGGCATCAGTCAAGGTGGAAACATTAAACCTGGAATGAAACTCAAAATTCAGGGGTAATCATAAAAATCTTTTTTAAATTTGGACTTTATTCATTTCTTATGAACAAAGTCCATTTTTTTTTGGTCTTCATTGTCCTGTTAGCATCCTGTAATCAGAAACCAGTTGGAAAGAGAGTTTCTACGGGAGAGATTAATCATATTGCAGTTATAATTGATGATCAGCTGTGGAATGGAGAGATAGGCGACAATGTGCGAAGTAAATTTGCATCGCCCGTCATTGGCTTGGCGCAAGAAGAACCGATTTTTTCTATAAATCAGTATCCTGCGAAACTTCTTGAAGGATATATGACGCACAGCCGCAATATTATTGTGATTAAAAAATCGGCAACAAAGACATTCCAAATTCGGAAGGATGAATACGCAATTCCTCAAAATATCGTATATATTACAGGTACTTCGGTAGCTGAAATTATGGGTATTCTTAATGAAAAATCTACAGAAATTATAAAGCTTTTTCAAGAGACAGAAATAAAATTGAGTCAGCAACGCAATGACACAATGCTTTTGAATAGGAACAGACTACGTGATCGCTTTAATATTGCGATGGATGTGCCTGTAGGATATAAATATGCAATTGACGAGAACATGTTTATGTGGCTGAAAAAGGATAATATCAGCGGCAATCAGAGTATTCTAATTTACGAAGTGCCGCAAACATGCCTTAAACGCAATAGTAACCCGATTGATAATATTATTAAAATGCGTGATTCTATTGGAGAACTTTATATTCATGGCACTGTTGCAGATAGTAAGATGATAACTGAGCAAGGTTTTGCGCCTTACCTCACGATGACTACTCTAGATGGAAAGAAAACGTACCACACCAAAGGAACTTGGGAATTGAAGAACGATTTTATGGCTGGTCCTTTTATTAATTATGCGATAGAAGATACTGCAAATAGCCGCCTGCTTATTGTGGAAGGATTTTGTTACGCTCCATCAAAAAACAAACGAGATCTTGTGC
This sequence comes from Flavobacteriales bacterium, assembly GCA_038242935.1. Lineage (GTDB taxonomy): Bacteria > Bacteroidota > Bacteroidia > Flavobacteriales > Flavobacteriaceae > Flavobacterium. The sequence continues at coordinate 5,225 of JBBSRP010000024.1, read as the reverse complement.
ATGAATTACATGCAATCATCGAAACTATAAAATTTCTGAAATGAAAGAATCAATAGATTGGCAGATAAAGCGTTTTAATGAGCTTTCGCTAGAACACTTATATCAAATTATGTCTCTACGCAGCGAAGTCTTTATAGTGGAGCAAAATTGCGTTTATCAAGATTTAGATAATAAAGATCAAGCCGCTTTGCACGTTTGTGGGTTTTATTATGATAACCTGGTCGCGTATGCTAGACTTTTTGAGGCGGGAAAATATTTTGACAATCCTGCTATCGGAAGAGTTATTGTAAGCGCTGAAGCTAGAAGTTTGAACATTGGTCACGAATTGATGAGAAATTCAATAGCTGCCGTTGCCAAATTTTATGGCAGTGATTCTATTACAATTTCCGCTCAAGTATATTTGATAAAATTTTATCAGCAACACGGTTTTGTGTCGGTAGGTGAAGATTATTTAGAAGATGGAATTCCCCATGTATTGATGCAACGTAAATAGACTTAGTTTTTGGTTATAACCAGTTCTACTCGTCGATCATATTCAGAACTTTTCCCTAATGGAACAGTATTTCCGTATCCTTTAAAAGACATTCTGTTTTTTTCAATTTTCTTAAAAACCAGATATTTATATACAGCTTCTGCGCGATTGTACGAAAGTTGTCGCTTGCGAGTGTCTTTGTCGATTGCTTCTTTTTGGTAGGAAACAAGACAGCAGACATGCCCTTGTATTTCAAATTGAAGTTTTTTATTTCGATGTAAAACCCTTGCAATCTTGTCTAATTCGGTTTTTGACTTAAAAGATAATTTGCTGCTACCACGTGGAAAAAGAAGATTTTCTAAGTAAATATGATCTCCAACAACGTGCTTAACTCCCATAGTGGTAAAGAATCCTGGCAAGATAATTTTAGGAAGTTCTTTCAAATTCAATACGACATCGACACGTCGGTTTTTTGAACGCACTTCGGGAAGATTTTCTACAATATCATCATCAATTAAGATTCGACCCTTTCCTTCAATCGTTACGATAATTTTCTGTTTAATACCATTATTTATTAGCTCTTCTTGAATTGAATTTGCGCGATTAGTCGAGAGCTTAAAATTATAAGCGTCTTTCCCGATATCATCGGTATAGCCAAAAATCTGAATAGATTCAATTCTTGTAGAATCGCTGGTTTTTATAAATGTAATTAAGTCTGCTTTTTGTTTATCGCTTAAGCTAAATTTATCAAATGGGAAGTAGACTGAATGGACAACTTCCTCTTGTGAGAATGCTGTCGATACACATAATAGAAGTAGTATTTGAAGAAAAAGTCTACGCATTAATTTAAATATTTTTTATATTCTGCCGAATTATTAAGCAAGGCTGTTGAGCGTTTTATTTCAGGATTATTTTTGATATAATAATCGTATAAACCTTCCTTATACTGATATCTTTTTATCAATTCATCTCGAAGTAAGGTTTTAATTTGAGGACTACTTTTGTCCAGAAGTACATTTTCACTTTTCTCTAAAGCAGTTAATAACTGTTGATACGCCTGCATTATTCCGTCATCAATCTTTTCCTTTTTGGCTGCAGCCAAAGTTTCTTTGAGCGCTAATTCAGTTTCGGTGTCAAAGGTAAATTTTTCTCTCTTTAAAAATTGTTTGAAACTCGAAAAATCTGCGTCTGAAATAGTAGGGATTTTAGTTCCCATATTTGGATTTTTATAATAGTATTCAGTTGCAAAGTCAAAGATTCCATTATTTTTTACCAATGCTTCAACAATGGCACTTTGCTTAGTTTCGTCCATTTCTAAATCTGGAGAAACTCCTCCACCGTCATATACTGCACGACCTTTTCTTGTTTTAAATTCATTGTATTTTGCAGCATCGGTACGAATTGCTTTTCCGTCTTTGTCCTTGTGAAGGTAATCTAGAGCTTGAATACAACGTCCAGAAGGTGTGTAATAGCGCGAAATCGTAATCTTAAGTTGAGTGCCGTAAGTAAGATCAACAGGACGCTGAACAAGCCCTTTTCCAAAACTTCTGCTTCCAACAACAACTGCTCTGTCCAAATCTTGCAACGCTCCAGCAACAATCTCAGATGCCGAAGCACTTTTTCCGTTGACTAAAACCACCAATGGAATTGCAGTATCCACAGGATCGCGAGTCGTCATATACGTATTATTATGCTTTTGAATTTTAGATTTTGTAGTTACAATAACTTCTCCTTTTGGAACAAATAGATTGCAAATGTTGACAGCTTCGTTTAGCAATCCCCCAGGATTATCACGAAGATCAAGGATTATTTGTGTTGCACCGCTCGCTTTTAAACTTTCTAATGCAGCCTTAGTTTCAGTTGTAGCTTTGATATTAAATTGAGATAAAACGATATATCCAGTTTTAGCATCAGACATTCCAAAGTAAGGAACGGCTTTCAATGCGACTTCATTTAGCGTAAGCTCTGTCTTAAAGGTTTTTCCTTGACGTAAGTAAGTCATGTCAATCTTAGCATTTTTTGCACCTTTTAGAAGTTGCCCAACATCTTCTTTAAAATCCGAAAGATTTACATCCCCAATTTTGATAATTTCGTCACCAGCTTTAAGTCCAGCTTTGTCTGCAGGATAATCTTTATACGGTTCAACAATCGTTAACTTTCCTTCTTTACGGTTGATGATTGCACCAATTCCGGTATACTCTCCAGTGCTGTTTATTTTGAACTTTACAACATCTTGCTCATTAAAATATACGGTGTATGGATCAAGATCTGACAACATTCCTTTGATCGCTTTATCCATTAAAGCTGCGGGATTTATCTCATCAACATAGTTCATATTCACTTCCTTAAAAAGCGTTGTAAAGATTTCTATCTGCTTTGCAACTTCAAATAAATTATCTTTAAAACTCGCACCAACGTATAGTAATCCTGTAGCAACTAGGGGAAGGATGTATCTTTTTTTTAAAACTGAAAGCATATTTTTATCTTTTTTGAGAAGTATTTTGCGCATTCTTTTTCGAAGCTCTAATGTATAATATATTGACCACATACGAAATATGCAATTCAGAGGAAGATTTTACTTTGATTATCTCCCAAAAAAATAGCTGCTACTTCGTGGTAAAAGTAACAGCTATCTGCTATTCTAGACTGTTTAGTTTAGCAACAAATTTCTCAAAGAGCTGAACTGTCTTCGTGTTTATTTCGTCATAAGTTAATCTATCTTTTGTCTGATATAGTATCATCAGAGCGTATTTTCCAGAGACCTTGTCTAGAATCAAATGCTTGTTGAGTCTGTAGCTTTCTCTCAAAACTCGTTTGAAATAATTACGGTCTACAGCTTTTTTAAAATGCTTTTTCGAAACTGAAACTGCAACTTGTAATTCCCCTTTTTCTGCTGAAACATCTTCTTGATCTAATTTCTTAAATGCTAGTCGCAGCGGATATTTTGCAACCGATTGCCGCTCTATGAATAAAGCTTCAATCAGTTTTTTTGACTTTAATTTGTCTTCTTTGCCGTAGCTAAATTCCATCCGATTTATTTGCTTTTTGTGCTTGAATAAATATTGTCTTCAAGATTAATATCTGCCATCAAACCACTCGGATCTAATAAAATCTGTGCAATTTCTTTTAGCGGTTTACTAATTTTGAAAGTATAATTTGGATCGGCCCAAGTCCATTCTGGCAAAGCGGTTCTTTTGATGCTCTGATATGGATTCTCTTTTGAAAAATACATCATTCGCAAAGGAACGTAAAAAGTTTCAGTAGTACCATCAGTGTAGTTGACCAAAATATCTATCGGCATTGGCATCAAGCCCTTACGCTGTAGCGAAATTACAGCAGCGCCATCTTTTTCTGTTACTGAAGCTAAAGAATAATCGATACTATTTGTTGTGCGCGTCCAATCTGTTAAATACCATCCTAAGTGCGCTCCCGAAACTTTTTCGGCTGTACGAATAAAATCGTTTGGCGTAGGATGTTGAAATTGAAATTCCTTATAAAATTGTTGCAATGTTCCAACAAGATTATCAAATCCAATCAAATAAATAAGTTGAGATAAAAAGATACTTCCTTTGTGGTAGCTAGCAATACTGTACGATCTGTTTACGTTATATCTATCGGCGTGCGTTCCTTGTGATTGCTCTTTTCCAGAATTTACTAATGATCTGTAGCCGTTGTATGATGCTTCGAAAGGATTGTTTGCATTGGTTTTATTGACAATGTCCATTGCAAAGTCTTCGATAAAAGTAGTGAAACCTTCATCCATCCAGCTGTGAGCAGTTTCATTTGAAGCTATTACTCCTTGAAACCAAGCATGCCCCATCTCGTGTGCGGTAACACCTAGTAAGCCTTCCATAGTTCCTCCACCCAAAATAAGAGTACACATTGCATACTCCATTCCTCCGTCGCCACCTTGAATAATAGAATATTGTTTGTAAGGATATTTGCCAACAAGTTGGTTGTAAATCGTTAAAAGTTCGACAGCTTTTGGTTGAAGATCTTTCCAGTTTTGAATAATTTTCGAATCATTTTTATATAAGAAATGCAATGTCGTTCCGCTTTCAGTTTCTATTTTATCGTGAATATAATCTGGATCTGCAGCCCAAGTAAAATCGTGAACCATTGGCGCTACAAAATGCCAAGTCAAAGTTTTTGAATTCTTAGGACGTTTTAATTTTACGCCAGCATCTTCATAACCATATCCTACTTCATTGTTGTTCTGAATATAACCTGTACCGCCAAGAATGTAATTTTTATCAATGGTAATGCTGACGTCATAATTTCCCCATACACCATGAAATTCTCTACCAATATAAGGATCTGCATGCCAGCCTTCAAAATCGTATTCTGCCATTTTTGGATACCACTGCGCCATAGAAAGTGCAACACCTTCGCTATTATTTCTTCCTGTACGACGAATTTGAACTGGTATCTGACCGTCAAATTCCATCTCTAGTGTAGTTTTTGCTCCAGGTAATAATGGTTTTGCTAATGTAGCTTCCAATATTGTTCCATGTTCTGAAGTGATGACAGCTGCACCATCTTGCTTTAGATTTTTAATTTTCAAAAATCCAACTTCGTGTGGCTTTAGATGTTTTATTTTGCTTTCGTATTTCTTCGTACCATCAGCAGCAGTAGTGGTTGTAACCATACGTCTGTCTGGATCTGCGATATTTCTTAAACGCATATCCATCTCACTTCCCGGCTGAAAAGCATTTAGATACAAATGATAATAAACTTTATAAAGCGTGTCTGG
>JBBSRP010000023.1:0-21199 GCA_038242935.1 Flavobacteriales bacterium | reverse complement strand
TCGTTGTGCTAATCCACTTTGCTTCCAAGATTCAACTTGAGAGAGCATAAATTCTTTTTTGTCCATAACTAGATTTGTTTGAAACAAAAATAGTTGCTTAGGTTAATTTAGAAAAGATGTGGTTGGACGGGTGGATACTTCTAATCTCCAATTCGGCTTTCATATTAATCATATAATCCTGCTTAGAACGCTCGCGATCTTTATCTTCTTGTCTATTTTGACTCATCATGATTACTGGCGCTTGAAGGGCTGCAAGACACGACAAAATTAAATTTAGTAGTATAAAAGGATATGGATCAAAGCCTTTCTCACTCAGAAAAATTATATTAATACACATCCATATTATTATAAATACACCAAAGATTATTATGAATTTCCAGCTTCCACCGAAAGAAGCCACTTTGTCTGCCAGATTTTCTCCGAAAATATATGTATTTGTGTCGAGATCATCCGGCTCTTTTGAAATCATTTCATGATTAGTCATACTTTTCAGAACATCTTTTTCAAGTTCCGAAAGTTCACCAGCATTTTTAAGCAAATAATTTTCGAGATATTTTTGTCGATAACGGTTTAATTCTGATACCGCAATCTGACTATCTCTATCAAAATTAGGGTGTTCTTCGTGAATAAGTCTAAATATTGAATCTCTGATATTAGTGGCCAAAACGATCTCATCTTTGGTGAAATCCATATTAGAAATTGAACTTTTGTAATTATCCATAATTTGTTTTTCTTTTTTACTCTTTAATTACTTTTAAAATAGTTGGTAGCACAATTAGCAACAGCGGTAGAGCGAAAATCAATCCTCCAATTACGGCGATCGCAAGCGGCTGATGTAATTGTGCTCCTGCACCAATACCCATTGCGAGTGGAGCAAGTGCCATTATTGCAGCAAAAGCAGTCATCAATTTTGGACGCAGACGAGCAGCAATAGCATATTCTATTTTTTCAATATGTGGTAAGGACTCGTCGGTTTCTAAATATTGTCTGTAAGTGAAGATGGAATTTTCTCCAATAATACCTACAATCATAATAATCCCAGTATAGCTGCCAACATTTAGCGCTGTCCCTGTGAGGTACAAACTTAACAAACAACCCGAGACTCCCAAGACTGCAATAACTATGATTGACAATGCGATTTTGATTCTTCTAAATAAAAATAAAATTACCACAAAAACTAACAAAACAGCCGAAATTAATATCATCATTAATTCTTTAAACGCTTTTTGTTGTTCTTGATATGCACCGCCATATTCAATGAAATAACCCGCTGGTAATGAGATATTTTTGGACAAATGAGTTTGCACATCTTTTAATGTAGATCCAAGATCTCGATTATTAAGTCGCGCCGTAATTACTTCCATTGATTTCTGATTTTCTCTATTAATTTCAGAAACACCTTTGCCAATATTTATTGTAGCAACACTACTTATTGGAACACTTGATCCTGTGGGTAATAATATCGAAGTGTTTTTAAAATCTTCTACCGAAGTTTTCTGCGCGTCTGGATAAAGAAGTCTAATATTTACTATTTGTTCTTTATCGATTATAGTACTCACAACAACTCCTTCAATCTGTGTTTGTAGCTGAAGCTGAAAGTCACTAACTGTCAGTCCTAATTGAGAAAGTACTGGAACATTCGGAATTATAGATAGAGTAGGACCAGCAACAATCAGCCCATCATTCACATCTGCAGTACCGGGAACTTTTTCTAAGTCGGCTGCGACTTTCTTGGACAGCGATTCTAATGTTTTTACATCATCGCCAAAAACTTTTACTTCAATTGGCTGAACAGAACTCATCAAATCTCCCAGCATATCTCCTATAACCTGACCAAAATCGACAGTAAGTTGCGGAAGACTTTTTTCTATTCGAGTTCGTATTTCGTCAGAAACTGCGGTAGTTGTATTTCTACGACTTTCTTTCAACTTAATTAGATAATCTCCACGATTGGGTTCTGTAATAAAAAATCCCATCTGAGTTCCCAATCTTGATGAATAAGCTTCGACTTCTGGCTGAGTATCAAGAATATTATTGACCAATTGAAGCATTCTATCTGTTTCCTCTAATGTGGTTCCCGGCGGACTATTAAAATCCAAAACAATACTTCCTTCGTCCATTTCTGGCAAAAATCCCGAAGATAAACGCGACGGAATTACAATGATTATCGCCACACAAATCGCCATAAACACAAAACCAATCAGAGGTTTGTGCAGCACATTGTGAATCCATTTTGTCTTAACGGCAGGTTTCTCTTTAAGCGGAGTATTTTTGGTAAAGACAATTGATAATACAGGAACTAACAGCCACGTAACGAGAAATGAAGAGGCGAGGGCGATAATCATACTAAAAGCCATCACCTTAAAATAAGCTCCTGCAACTCCTGTCATTAATATAAATGGAATAAATATCACTATTGTACTTAGCGAAGATCCAAGCATTGCAGGAAATAAGTGAGAAATAGCTTCGTGCGATGCCCAACTCACAGACTCTTTGTGATTCTCTTCTCGAATTTTATGAATCTGTTCTATAATAATGACAACGTCGTCTATCATCAGACCAATTGCGGCAGCTATGGCACCGAGCGTCATAATATTAAAAGTATAACCTACAAGATCTAATACAATTAACGTCAGCGATAATGACAACGGAATAGTGAAAAGCACCACCATACTAGCCGAAAAGGATCGCAAAAATACAATTACAACCAATAGCGCCAATGCCAGCCCAATCCACAAAACATCCTTGATACTGGCAATACTCGTATTTACAAAGTCGGCTTGTTTGTAATACGGTTTTAAGTAAACTCCTTTCGGAAGTGCTTTTTGCAATTCGATAACCTTGCTTTCAATACTATTATTTACATCTATTAAATTAGCATTTGGTTGTTTTATAATGGCAATAAGTGGCACATTCTTGCCATTAGCACGAATTTTTTGATATTCTTTAACCTCATTTACTTCAATATCAGCAATATCTTTTAGCTTGATAAGTCTAGTTGGACTATTGATTATGACTAAGTTTTGCAAATCGCCCATATCATCCACAGCATTATCTGTAAGTGTCAGATACATCCGATTGTAGTCGCTGATATAACCGTTGGATTGTAGAAGATTTGAATTAACAATTGCATTCTGAACTGTGGTAACCGAAATCCCCAATGATTGCAAAACATCTGGTTTTAGTACAACCTGATATTCCTTGTCTTTTCCACCAATAATAGTCACATCAGATACTCCTTTGGTAGCCGCAAGAAATGGTTTTACTCGATATTTGGCAATCTTTTTAAGATCTACCTGCGACAATTTATCCCCTTCAAGGGAATAACCCATCACTGGCAATATTGAAGGATTCATTTTCTCGACAGAAAATATCGTATTGGGTAGCAAACTGCCTTGTGACTGATTTATAAAGGATTCAATCTGACTTTTTGCAGTATTAATATCTACATTCCAATTTAGGTAAACAGATATTTCGCAACTTCCGCGAGAGGTCGTACTGCGGATATACTGCAATCCTTCGGTTCGACGTAGGATATTTTCTAACGGAATTGTCACTGTGGTCATCATCTTATCCACGGGTTGCTGACCAGCATCGGCAATTACTTTAATTTTCGGAAAAGTAATATCAGGAAATAGTCCAGTTTTTAGATTAGAATACGCAAAAAAACCACCTAGCAAAAGCAGTACAGCAATTGCGAGTAAAGGAAATTTTAACGATTGAGGTACATTTTTCATTTCCTTCTTATTGAGATTATTGTCGAATCTTGCATTTGATAACCACCTTCAAGAACGATGCGGTCACTGAGTTTTATTCCGCTTCCGCTAATTTGAACAATCGAGTCATTTTCTAATAGTGGAATTACATTTTGTTTAACTGCAATCGAATCCTTTTCGACTTTAAAAATCCAATATTCCGTTAGCAACTCATTTGTTTGCAAAGCTTTCTTGGGTACAGTCATTGCGTTTTTTGCTTCTTTGTATATAATTCGAACCTGAACATTTAAGTTTTCAGGAAGATTTCCTTGTGGTAATGAGATTAGATATATTTGAGATTGCGCAACGGCATCAATAGACGGCAGAGAGCAAGTTATTTTTGCAGTAATTTTCTCGCCATTTTGCAAAATTATTTCACAATCAGAGCCAATCTGCACCACATTATTATACTTAAAAGGCACATTTACTTGAATCACAAGAGAGCTCGGTTGCACTACAGTTGCCAGAATATCACCTTCTGCGACATAATCATTGTCGGTAATACTCAAAACCGAAATTACGCCTGAAACATTACTTCGTATTCCAATTGGATTTATAAATTTTCTCAAAGAACTATCAATTTTTACCGCAGCCTTCAAGGCATCTTGTTCTTTTGTTCGGACAGTTGCAAAGCTTTGACCTGTTCCAATTTTATCGCCAATTTTGAAATTCATTCGCGAAATATATCCCGTAACATTGCTTCTAATATTCTCTTTACGCTGATACACCGTAACCCCATTAAAGCTTAGAAATTCCTGCACATCTCCGTTGGTTATCAACGTAGTTGTCACTTCTACGGCGGCTTTGTGATTGTTTTCGGCCGTCGCATCTTTCTTGCACGAAGACATAGATAACAGCAGAAATCCACTTAAAAGAGTTTTCGCAATTGTCATTTTAAGATTTACCATTGTAGGTAGTTTAGCTGACTTTGCAAAAGCCAATGATTAGTTTGAGCCTGAAGTTTTGTATAAACACTCATTTTATAATTTTGCATAAGGTTGAGATACTCAACAATAAAAACCTGTCCTTGAACAAGTTTTCCTTTGTAGATTTCGAGAATTTGTTCATATTTTTTTTGTTGATTTTCCAAAAGCTGCATCGCTTTATCATTTTCCGCAATCTGACGGTGTAGCATCTGCAAATTATTTTTTCGTTGAAGTCCAGAATTCAGTTTATAAACTCGCAAGTTTTCTATTCCCAAACGGTTTTGCTCTGCATTTACTTTTCGCTGATGCCCATCGTATATTGGAATGCTCAATCGTACTCCCGCACTTGCACCAACTTTTCTGTACATATCATTAATTTCCACCGCATTGATTCCCGCATTTCCATAAAAACTAACTTGCGGTTTATATTGATTTTCAAAAACTTTCTGATTCGCGGCAAGTTGCAAACTATCATTCTCAAACTTCATTTCATAAAAAGTTAAATCATTAATAGTCAATTTATTGATGTATGGTATTTCCACTTTATTTATAGGTTCATTTGCAAGTCCACTCATAGACTGCAAAGTACTAATTGAAGTCTGTAAACTATTTTGAACCTGCTGCAATTCGATGTTTTTATTCTCGATATCAAGTTGCAGTAACAGATAATCACTCTGCAATAAAATCCCTTTTTTTACTAATAATTCCACCACTCTAAGGCGGCTATTAAAGTCCGAAATGGTCTTTTTTATAAAATCTTCTTGCAGTTGCAGTTGATAAATTGCGATATAAGAATCAGTAATATTCTTCACCAAATTATGTCGATAATCTTCAGAATTTAAGGCAATAGAATTGTTTAGAAGTTGATTTTGCAGCAGCAGATTCTCTGTCGCATTACGGTTAAAAAGGCTTTTAGTGATATTAATTTGTGCCGAATATAAGCCGCCGTTTGTAATTCCCGCATCATATCCGTAAGCATTTGCAGAGGGTGTTGTTGTAACTTCGATCGCTTGACCATTGCTGTCAAAAAATGGCGCAAATAGCACATCAGAGGTCGCACTTAGCAGAAATCCAGTATTCTGCGCCTTAACTATCTGGCTTTGCAAGTCTCCAAGCCGAACTAAATTTTCAGATTCCTTAATTGACGCTGCATTATTTTGAGCTTGACTCAAGAAATAGGGCAGGTCGTGTTTCTGCCCAAGGAGAGTCCCGCAACACAGCAACGTAAGAATCGTATATATTTTAATTTTAAACATGTTCGGAATTTTAATGCAAAACTAAATTCCAAATCTAAAGTTATTATAAAGTGCTGAAATTGCTAAAAGAAATAATTTGTGTTTATTGGGCGGCTTCTGTCTGGGATTGCGAAACAGCTAAAATATTCAATAGATATTATCGTCATCGCAATTCCAGCCACAACCTGGCCATCCACTGTATCTTTGCTGCAAGAACGACTTGCCCGTAAACAGATTTTTTCGTGATTGTCGTTACAATACAATTATTTGTTTGCAGCAAAGGATGCCGTTTCTGTCCTTGCCGCAAAAGGGTAGGAGAGATATTATTTCTCTAAGAAGAGTACGATTAGAGAAAGCGTAGTACAAAAAAAGTTCTTTCTCTATCATCTTGAATCGGAATTATTCTAATAATGAATCTTCCTATTGCCTCAAATAATTTATAAAAATTCCTTCAGAAATATACTTTGCTTTATAAATATAACTATCTTTATATGAGTGCACTAAGAATTATTTATAAGATTTTAATGTCTTTTTGGAAAAGAAATGAAGTCTGCCACTTTCATTTTTCACCACTATTTTTTAGTATCTATTCTATTGTGCTATTTACTTATGACATGGTTATGCAGTAAAAAAAATAATCTTTGGAATAAAAAAAGGAAAGAAAAGTCAAGATTTGTGCTATTCAAATAAATACATTTCGGAGTAATTTTGATCCTGTCAAATAAGTTATTTTTATTAAAGTTATTATGATTAAAAAAGTCATCTTTTTATTTTTCAATATCTGCCTGCTAAGTATTCTTTTTGGTTGCAACATCTGCAATGCAAATGAGATACAAGGAGCTGCTGATACTGAGGTAAAAAGTCAAGATTTTATTATGACTGCAGCTTTTATCGAAAATCCTTATTTAGATTCTTCTGCCGCAAAATGTATTTTATTAGAAAGTACTAGTGAGCAAGACCTATCAGATCCCTCATGTGCAAATCTACCATCAGTATTTGATACACTTATCTTTTATGCCCGTTTTTCTAATCCTACCAAACGAAGCAAATCAGAAAGTCACGGACTGCTCGAGCGAAATATTACGCCGGTGCAGAACGTATCACGCAATATTCTCTTCCACAGTTTACAGATTCATTTCTAAATTTTTTTTGCAGCAGCAACAACACGATTGCTGCTTCTGTTTCATTTAGTTTTTCTGAAATAATTACTTCAAGATCGATTTTTTTGGTTTCTGAAACGATTTCTAGGCGATTTATAGGTCGTGCTTCATCTGAACGATTATTTCTTTAAAACTTCATATTCAAATATTTATAAAGGAAAGTTTCTGCAACGGCAGTTTACTTAGACAATCAGATTTATACCACCACATTTTTGATGGTTGTATTCTAAGGCATTTTAATAAATAATTTATCGACTGTCTATTTTTTCAGAACTTTAATTTCTGCAGATTTCTGGGCTATAGACTTGTCGAAAAAATAAACTCAAACGCTATTACAGCAGGATTAAAACCATTTTAATAAAAATTTAAATTCAATATTATGCACTTGACACCCAGAGAGATTGAGAAGCTAATGCTGCATACAGCAGGTGAATTAGCTCAGAAAAGAAAAGCCCGCGGCTTAAAATTAAATTATCCAGAAACTATTGCTCTTATAAGTAGTGAGTTGATGGAATGTGCCCGCGATGGTAAAACTGTTGCCGAATTAATGCAATACGGCGCAACACTTCTTCGCGTAGAAGATGTGATGGAAGGAGTTCCAGAAATGATTCACGATATCCAAATCGAGGCTACATTTCCTGATGGAACAAAATTAGTAACAGTGCACAATCCAGTGCGATAACCTTAAAACAAAATAGTATGATTCCAGGAGAAATTATCCTCAAAGACAGCGATATCATTTGTAATGAAGGTCGCGAAACAATAAAAATTAATGTCACTAATACCGGAGACAGACCTATTCAAGTAGGTTCTCATTATCATTTTTTTGAAGTAAACAGAATGATGTCATTTGACAGAGAGAAAGCATTTGGAATGCGATTAAATATTGTTGCAAGTACTGCAGTAAGATTTGAACCAGGAGAAGTGAAAGAAGTGGAGTTAACAGAATTTGGCGGTGCAAAACGTCTCTTTGGTCACAACAACCTAGTTGACGGTGATCTATCTCCGCAAAATAAAGCTACTGCATTAGAAAGATTAGAAAAAGGTGAATTTAAAAATGTCAAATCATGAGTTTAGAAGTAACTAGAAAAAATTATACAAGCATTTTTGGCCCAACAGTAGGAGATCAAATACGTCTTGGAGATACCGACCTTATTATCGAAATTGAAAAAGACTTCTGCTCTTACGGAGACGAAGCAAAATTTGGAGGCGGAAAAACAGTAAGAGATGGAATGTGTCAATCGTCAACAGCATTGCGTGACGAAGGAGTTCTTGACTTTGTAATATGTGGTGCAACAATTATTGACCACTGGGGAATTGTAAAAGCGGACATCGGCATCAGAGATGGAAAAATTATCGGAGTGGGTAGAGCAGGAAATCCTGATATCACTGATAATATTACACCGGGAATGATCATCGGAGCATCAACAGAAGTGCATGGCGGTCACGGATATATTGTTACCGCGGGAGGAATTGATACACATATTCACTTTATCAGTCCTACGCAAATGGAAACTGCACTATATAGTGGAGTAACCACAATGATTGGTGGTGGGACAGGTCCTGCAGATGGTACAAATGCTACAACCGTAACTCCAGGTAAATTTAACATCAAAAGAATGTTGCAAGCTGCAGAAGCTTTTCCTGTAAATGTTGGTTTCTTTGGAAAAGGAAATATTGCAACTGAAGGGCCGATTGCTGAGCAAATTGAAGCTGGAGCATTGGGAGTAAAAATCCACGAAGACTGGGGTGCAACTCCCGCAGTTATTGATGCTGCTCTTAATGTAGCAGACAAATATGATGTTCAGGTTGCAATTCACACCGATACTCTTAACGAAGGTGGTTTTTTAGAAGATACTATGAATGCGATCGCTGGTCGTACAATCCACACTTTCCATACAGAAGGAGCCGGTGGTGGTCATGCGCCAGATATCATCAAAGCTGCAATGTATCCTAACGTATTGCCAGCTTCTACAAATCCAACAAGACCTTATACGTCAAATACAATTGATGAGCACTTAGATATGTTGATGGTTTGTCACCATTTAAGTCCAAAAATCCCGGAAGATGTAGCTTTTGCTGATTCTCGTATTCGTCCAGAAACGATCGCTGCCGAAGATGTGCTTCAAGATATGGGCGTTTTTAGTATCATGAGTTCTGATTCTCAAGCAATGGGTCGTGTAGGTGAGGTGATCACTCGCACTTGGCAAACTGCAGATAAAATGAAGAAACAAAAAGGTCATCTTGCAGAAGATCAAGAATACAAAAATGACAACTTCCGCGCAAAAAGATATGTTTCGAAATATACTATCAATCCTGCAATTGCACACGGAATTTCAAATTATGTAGGATCTATTGAAGTTGGGAAAATTGCTGATTTGGTAATCTGGAAACCAGCTTTATTTGGTGTAAAACCAGAAATAATTATCAAAGGTGGAATGATTTCAGCTAGCAAAATGGGAGATGCAAACGCTTCTATTCCAACGCCTCAACCTATTATAATGCGTAATATGTATGCTACTTACGGTAGAGCTTTGACAAAATCTGTGTTCACTTTTGTTTCGCAGGCATCAATTGATAATAATATCGCTGAAGAATACGGATTGCAAAAAACCTTATTGGCAGTATCCAACTGTAGAAATATCGGTAAAAAAGATATGATTCACAACAATGGTACACCGGAAATTATGGTAAATCCAGAAAATTATACGGTAACGATTGGTGGAGAGAAGATCACTTGTGAGCCAGTGGATAAATTGCCATTAGCACAACTTTATTTCTTGTTTTAACAAATATATATTTCTAGATGTCACTGCGGCAGGGATAAGAACGGGATCCTTTGCTGCAAAACGAAAATTGGAATTTAAAAACCAAAACGTTCCTGCAGCAAAGATACAGTGGATAGCCCGGTTGCAGTTGTCATTGCGATAATCAAAATCTTGATTGGAACGCCTTAGGTCGTTCGCAATGACTGCTGCAAGCCGCCCAAAATAAGAAAAATATCTTCTTAAAAAGGATGTCGTAGTGAAATCAAGAAAATAAAAATAACCTTTACAATAAGAGTTTTATGAATAAGTACAAAATCAATTTGGTTTTAATTTTGGTACTTCTATGTGCAACTTTTTCAGCTGCTCAAGCCCAAGAAGGATCTCTAATGCTTTATGGTTCTTTAACCTACAAAGACAATAACAATACCGGGAGCAGTTTTGCTGCAAACCCAATAGGACTGGGATATTTCTTTAATGATCACGTTGTAGCCGGAATGAACTTCGCTTTTGACAAAGAGAAAAACGGACTTGGTAATCTCACAGATTCAAAATACGAAGTAGGCCCTTTTTATAGCGATTCGTGGAAAATTGGCGACTACTTTGTCATCATAGCACAGGTAGATGCGCATTATGTGTGGGGAAATACCTTAATGAATACTGCTTCATCTTACGGTTATGACGGTTATCTCGCAAGAGCATATCCAATAGTTGCGGTAAGTCTGGGACACGGATGGGCATTGAAAGCTAAATTTTGTGAATTGTCTTTTGAAAGTACAACTGGAAACGATATCAACAAGACCAAAGACCACACATTTGTAGCAGGTATAAATGGTTCTACTTTCGGAATAGGCGTATCAAAAAACATCTCCTTAAAAAAGAAAAAAGTATGATTGTCGAACAAATTTTAGGAAATACAAAAACACATAGTATAGATGATAGACAGGTAGATTTGCTGGAAATCGAATGGTTTGAAAGTACCAAAAGAATTCAGCGAAAGCGCACCAACTCTGGAATGGAAATCGCGATAAAGTTTGTTCGAGAAGGGCAGCGACTTCATCAAGATGATATTCTATATCAAGATAATGAAAAAGTGGTTGTGGTAAATATCAAACCGTGTGAAGCCATTGTTATGACGCCGGCTTCATTGCTGGAAATGGGAACAATTTGCTACGAAATTGGAAACAAGCACCTTCCACTTTTTATTCAGAATGATCAGATTATGATGCCTTTTGAAATGCCGATGTTTCGATGGCTAGAAGCGAGCGGATATCTTCCAGAAAAACAAGATGTTCAACTGCTACATTTATTAAAATCGAATGTTGCACCGCACGGTCATGGAAGTACTTCACTATTTACAAAAATTTTAAATATAGCAGCCTCACATGACTAATATAGAAAACACATATTTGGGAAGTCTTCTCCATCTGGCAGACCCTACTTTGCCTATTGGAGGATACTCTCATTCAAATGGATTGGAAACTTACGTGCTGGAAGAAGTGGTAAGATCAGTTGCAGCTTCAAAAAAGTTTGTTACTAATATGCTGATGTATAACATTAAGTATAATGACGCATCTTTCTTAAAACTAGCTTATGAAGCTACAGAAAAGAATGATTTTCAAACGATCGTTAAACTCGATCAGGAATGTAGTGCACTTAAAAGTCCGCGTGAAATAAGAGAGGCAAGTCAGAAATTGGGAATTCGATTAATTAAGATTTTCCGAAGACAGAAAGCCTTTGATATCATCACCGAGTATGAGAACGCGATTGCTTCAAAAGAAGTTACTGCTCACTACTGCATCGCCTTCGGAATGTATGCTCAACTGCTCGAAATACCTTTGGCGGAAGCCTTATTTGCATTCTATTATAACGCAGCAATCGGGATGATTACAAACTCTGTAAAGCTTGTGCCTCTAGGTCAACTCGACGGGCAAGACATTCTCTTTGAGCTTCAACCTTTGATAAAAAAATTAGCAAAAGAAACATTAACAATAGATAGAGAGCTTGTGGGACTTTGCAATATCGCATTTGATATACGATGTATGCAACACGAGCGACTTTACTCAAGATTATACATGTCTTAAAAAAACAAAAAAGAAAAATGGAATCAAGAAAATATGTAAAAATAGGGGTTGCAGGACCCGTTGGATCAGGTAAAACAGCTTTGCTGGAACGCTTGAGCCGTAGAATGTTAAATGATTACAATATGGGCGTTATCACCAATGACATCTACACAAAGGAAGATGCCGAGTATATGGTGAAAAATAGTCTATTGCCAAAAGAAAAAATTATTGGTGTAGAAACTGGAGGTTGCCCTCACACAGCGATTCGCGAAGATGCAAGTATGAATCTTGAAGCGGTAGACGAATTGGTTTCTCGTTTTCCAGATATCGAACTAATCCTTATCGAAAGTGGTGGTGATAACCTTTCTGCGACTTTCTCACCAGACCTTGCCGATGTCACAATTTTTGTAATTGACGTTGCCGAAGGTGAAAAAATTCCGCGCAAGGGAGGCCCTGGAATCACTCGATCTGATTTGCTTTTGATAAACAAGATTGATTTAGCTCCTTATGTAGGTGCAAGCCTTGAAGTGATGGAAAATGACGCTAGAAGAATGAGAAAAGGTGCGCCGTTTGTATTTTCGAATCTTAGAGGAACTGAAGGTATTGAGGAAGTAATAGGCTGGATCAAGAAATATGCTCTGCTTGAAGATGTAGAAGAGCCAAATTTAATTCGATAAATAATATGGTAAGTATCTTAAAAATTGAAGTAGAAGAACGCGATGGACAATCATTTTTAAGAGATGCGTTTGTAAATCAGCCTTTCAGGATTGTGCCCGTAGGACAATATAAATCTGATGGCGCTTCATACTTGATGATTATGAGTTCGTCGCCAGGGATTTTGAGTGGTGATGCCTATGATATTCAGGTGAACGTTAAAGAGAATGCCCGTTTGCAACTGCAATCGCAATCCTATCAGAGATTATTTAATATGGAAGATAGTGCATCGCAGATTATGACGGTCAATATGCAAAAGGGAACTTCTTTCTCTTATGTGCCTCATCCAGTAGTGCCTCATGAAGATTCAACTTTCAAAAGTCACAATTTAATTACGATGGACGATGACTGTGATTTGACAATTAGCGAAATTATAACCTGTGGTCGAAAGCACTCAGGTGAAGCGTTTAAATATGCTCATTTTCAGAATCTTATTGAGGTTTATCACCACGATCGATTGATTTTAAAAGATAATGTGTTGCTGAAACCTGAAATTATGCCGCTGGAATCTATGGGATTATTAGAAGGATTTACTCATCAAGGAACTTTAATTTATCTCAATACTAGAGACGAAGATGTAGAAGATAAAATCGAGTATTTCTTTAAAGAATTGGAAGGCTTAGCAGATGTTTCCTTTGGTATCAGTGCACTTCAAGCAAAAGGATTTGCGATAAGAATTTTAGGAAATGGTGGAGAACAGATGTTTGATTTCTTCAGAAAAGTGCAGTCTGTCTTATGGGAAGAAAAAGTAGCAGAAGAAAAAGTAGCAGAAGAAAAAGTAGCAATAGAAATTTAGAAAAACTATGGATTCAAGTTTAATCGCATTATCAATCACTGCAATTAGCATTAGCTTTTTTCATACTGCTTCGGGTCCTGATCATTATTTGCCTTTTATCGTGCTTTCGCGTTCACGCAAATGGAGCATATCCAAAACTATAATGCTAACAATTGTATGTGGTTTAGGGCATATTTTAAGTTCAGTAGTATTAGGACTCATTGGTGTTTTCTTGGGATGGCAGCTGAATAAGATTACATTTTTTCAAGATTATAGAGGTAATATCGCTAGTTGGGCATTACTGCTATTTGGCGCAATTTATCTCTGTTACGGGCTTTGGGCAGCTTACAAAAACAAAGCTCATAAGCATTTTGATGTGATGGGCGACGATGTTTTTGTGTATTCTCACAAACATGGAGAAGTTGTAATGTCAAAAGACCGGATAAAAGTGACGCCACTAGTACTTTTTGCGATTTTTGTAATGGGCCCAAGTGAACCGCTGATTCCGTTGCTGTTTTATTCGGGACTCAATCGTTCGATGACCGAAATTATAACACTTATCAGCGTCTTTACTGTCAGTACAGTATTGACAATGTTAGCAATGGTGCTTTTGGGAGTTTATGGATATTCGTTTTTCAAAACAGAGAAACTAGAACGATATACGCCAGCTATTAGCGGTGGGGTCGTCTTAGCTTGTGGTGTTGGTATGTTCTTTTTCGGCTGGTAATTCAAAACAATTTTTACTTTTAGAATTTTAATTATAATGAAAGAAATAAAAACAACAGTAGAGACTGTACTCAAGGGAATCGGTCAAATTATGCTTCAAGATAGTGCTTGGACGGGATTGCTTTTCCTCATAGCTATTTCCTATGATTCTATGATGATGGGTTTTGCGGCTTTGCTTAGTGCAATTGTAGGGACAGCGACAGCCAAAGTTTTAAAGTTTGACATCAACAATATAAAAGCAGGACTGTATGGGTTTAATGCAACGCTAATAGGCGTAGGACTGATATTTTTATTCGAGTCGAGTTTGCTTATATGGACTTGCGTCGTTATAGGATCGATAGTATCAACCTTACTGATGGAATTTTCTATCCGAAAAAAGATTCCCTTTTTCACATTTCCGTTTATCGTAGTGACGGTAATTGCTATTTTGGTAATCGATCATTTCAGTCTTGCCGGTCATAATAAAATAGAAGTCGTAGAAGAAATGTTGGAATTGCAAAATTTTAATGTCGCAGCACACGCATATAGTGAAGTTATTTTTAAAGGAACGATCGCTGCGGGATTACTGTTTTTCGTGGGAGTTTTTGTCAACAACCCTACAGCGGCATTATACGGATTCGTAGCCGCATTAATTGCAGGAGCAATAGCGCACTTTGCTCATAATTCTGTCAAATTGATTGATGATGGAATGTTTAGCTTTAATGCTGTTTTATGCGGAATTGCCTGCAGTGGACTCAAACCACGTGATGGAGTTTATGTACTTCTATCAGTCGTAATAGCAACATATTTTGATATTTTCATGATGAATAATGGTTGGATAACTCTTACGTTTCCATTTGTACTTTCGATGTGGTTTATAGTTCCACTCAAGAAACTTGTTGGTCATTTTGAAGATAAATTTCAAAACAAAAACAGAGAATTTTTAATAACCAGCGAAAAATAGGTATCTATGAAATTTAGACTTTTTGCAGTGAGTGCACTAATGTTAGTATTACAAAATGGTTTTGCACAGACTTTAGAAAAAAAGGAAACTGACACTGTGCATCTCAGTAAAATCATTATTCACAATACCGATTTTAGAAAGCAGATTATGTCAGTCGATTTAAAGAAAGCTCCAGTGAATTCTGCGCAGGATTTACTTAGAAAAGTTCCAGGGATTTTCATCGCGCAACATGCAGGAGGAGGAAAGGCAGAGCAGATATTTCTAAGGGGATTTGATAATGATCATGGAACGGATATTAGCGTTTCTGCTGATGGTATTCCAGTAAATATTGTTTCGCACGCACACGGACAAGGATATGCTGATTTGCACTTCTTGATACCTGAAACTATTAAAGATATCGATTTTGGAAAAGGATCTTATTACGCTGACAAAGGTGATTTTAATACTTCGGGATATGTGAATTTTACCACTTTTGATAAATTAGAAAATAATCTTTTCAAATTTGAAGGAGGATCATTCAATACTTTTAGAGCTGTTACAATGATCAATCTTCTTAATAAGGATGTAGAAAATAAGAACTTTTATGTCGCGAGTGAATTCAATTATTCTGATGGACCTTTTGATATCAAGCAAAATTTCAATCGTATCAATGTCTTGGCAAAATACAGTCAATGGATCGATAGTAAACAATATATTTCTGTTTTAGGATCTACTTTTAGTTCTGGATGGAATGCTTCAGGTCAAATACCTGAAAGAGCTGTTGAGCAAGGAATTATAAGCCGCTGGGGTTCTATAGATCCTACCGAAGGCGGAAGTACTTCTAGAACAAATTTTGCGATGAACTACAGATATCTGCCAAATGAAAACGAAGAAATATCTAGCAATTTATTCTATTCTAAATATGATTTTAATCTGTTTTCAAACTTTACTTTTTTCCTAAATGATCCTGTTTTTGGAGATGAAATAGAGCAAACTGACAATCGTTCTATTTATGGTTTTGATAATAAATATATCCGAAGATTTCAGCTTGAAGACAGCAAAGTAACATGGACTTCTGGAGTAGGTTTAAGATTTGACGACATTAAGGATTTACAGCTGAGTCATGTTTTTCACCGTGATTTATTGCTGGATAGAATGTCAGACGTTTCTGCAACCGAAGCAAATGTTCATGGATATACCAATATAGATTGGCGAATTGGAAAATGGACGATAAACCCTGCGGTTCGTGTTGATCACTTTATCTTTAGTCTTCATGATCGTCTTGACAATCTTCCTGCGGCACAGGATGCTTCTGCAACAAGAATTAGCCCGAAATTAAATATATCATTCGCTCAGAATAACAATGTTCAGTGGTATGTAAAATCTGGTTTCGGTTTCCACTCAAATGATGTTAGAGTAGTGGTAGCGCAAGAAGGAAAAGACATTTTACCATATTCTTTCGGAACAGACTTAGGTGTAATCATTCGTCCAATGGAAAATATGATCATACAACCTGCACTTTGGCATATGTTTTTGCAACAAGAGTTTGTGTATGTAGGAGACGAGGCAGTTGTGGAGCCATCAGGTAAAACACGCCGATTGGGAGTTGATTTAAGTTTACGTTACCAGCCGTTTTCATGGTTGTACATAGATGGCGATATCAATTACGCCCATGCTCGTGCTATCGAAGAGCCTAAAGGAGAAGATTATATTCCGTTAGTACCAGCGCTTACAAGTACCGGTGGAGTTGCAGTTAAACTTCCTTCTGGATTTTCGGCAAATCTTAGATACCGTTATATGGATTCAAAACCAGCTACGGGAGATAATAGTATTCACGCAAAAGGATATTTGGTAAATGATCTAGTGCTTGCTTACGGCAGAAATAGCTGGGAAGTAAATTTACAAGTTCAAAATATATTTGATACAAAATGGAATGAAGCGCAATTTGAAACAGAAACGAGACTGAGAGACGAGCCTAATTCAATTTCGGAACTGTGCTTTACGCCAGGAACGCCGTTAGCATTAAAGGTCGGACTAAGTTATAAATTTTAAAAATTAGAAATTGTGAGAAATTTTTTTGTTAGTAATAAATCTCTATTCTTGGCGGTCATTTTTATGACCGCTTTTTCTAGCTCGTATGCGCAGTTGAGTCCTCCCGGATTGGGAAATGCCAAAACTGCTTCATGGTTTGCTTTTGGAGTTAAGCAATCCTTGGACACAATTAGCCACAAAGTTTCTACAACTTATATCGGAATAGGACGTAAGAGTGAGCCGTATGAGAGCAATCCCACTTCAAAGATGGGAATTCTTGTTCTGAATCAGGAAATCTCTAACCATTATCGCGAGCATTGGCAATATTCCTACGCTATAAGTTACAGACGTTCAAATTTGTACGATTCAAATGCGCCTTATGAGGAATTAAATCCAGCAATTGAGCAGGAATTCCGTGTTTATGGTCGTTATTCATATCTGACTGGGACAGATCGTATCAAATGGAAAAATACTATTAGACAGGAATTTAGAAAATTTTTCACTCCTGACTTTTCCAATACAGACGAGAATTTCCAGCTTCGCACACGTCTAAAAACGCAACTTAATATAAATCTTGGGACTGAAAAGGTTCATCAAATAATAGGAAGTGCCGAAGCATTATTTGCTATTAGCAAAGACAATTATCCAGAAAATGAATGGTCAAAATTTGCGTACAAAGAAGCTCGATTAGGACTTTATTACTCTTTAAGTCCTCGCGAAATTCCTTTTACTTTTGACTTTGGATATATGCGTAACATCATCGGAAAATCAGATGTAATAGGCGTGGATTATATTTCGCTAGATGTTGTTTGGAAAAATCCATTTGGAAACTAGTAAATGCGCGGAAGCCACATAAAAAGATTTGGATCAGTGATATTTCGACGCTAATCTATATCGACTTAATAGTTGTCATGTAATTCTTCGCTAAGAACACTCTCATAAAAACGTTCAATAATTTATATAATAAATTTTGTCACTCAATAAATAAGATCAACAATAACAATTTTAAAAAGAAAATAATATGAATGAGATTAAAAAAGTTTCAAGAAACACAGAAAACGCCCCAATCAATAAGTTTTCATCACAAACTGTAGCATTTTCGCACTACAATAATATTTCAGCGCAACTACCGATCGATCCTAAAACAGGTAAAATTTTAGGTAATGATGTAAAAGCGCAGACGGAGCAATGTTTAAAAAACATTCAAGCGATTGTAGAAAGTGTCGATCATACTATGGACGATGTAGTAAAAACTACTATTTTTCTAAAAGATATTTTAGATATTGAAGTTGTAAATGAAGTCTACAAAACATTTTTCAAGAAAGAACTTCCTACACGTACTGTTGTTGCGGTTGCAAGTTTGCCAATGGAAGGAGCTTTATTACAAATTGATACTTTAATTTCTAATGGTGAAGGTACAACACCGCAAAAACCGTTAGAATTAATCAAGCTGACAAGAAATACTGAGAATGCTCCGAAAGATTCTTTAGCTGCACAAACAGTTGCATTTTCGCACTACAATAACATTTCGGGTCAATTGCCTTTAGATCCTAAATCAGGCAAAATTGTAGATGGTGGAGTGAAAGAGCAAACAGAGCAATGTTTAAATAATGTAAAAGCAATCTTAGGAAGTATCGATCACGTTTTAGGCGACGTTGTAAAAACTACAATTTATTTAAAAAACCTTTCAGATATTGAAGCTGTAAACGACGTTGTTTCAAAATTCTTCCCGGGTTATGTTCCTGCGCTAACATTTGGAAATGCTGCTGCTTTGCCTATGAATGCTTTGGTACAAATAGATTGCGCTGTTTCTCACGGAGACGGAACACCTCCACAACTTCCAGAAGACACTCGTTTTCTAGTTATAGAAGCTAATAATACCGACAATTCACCTAAAATTCCGTATTCTCAAACCGTAGCGTATTCTCACTACAACCATCTTTCAGGTCAATTGCCTTTAGATCCAAAATCTAACAAAATTGCTGATGGTATAAAAGAGCAATCAAAACAGTGTTTAAACAACATTAAAGCAATTTTGGACAGTATTGACCATAATATGGACGATGTCGTTAAAATAAATATTCAGCTTAAAAACATCGAGGATTTAGATGCAGTAAATGAAGTATACAAAACATTCTTCACAGGCGACTTGCCAGCAAGAACGACCATCGGCGTTGCGGCAATTCCTATGGATGCACTAATTCAAATTGACGCTGTAGTTTCAAATGCTGAAGGTACACCTGCATAATAACGTGATCGTTTTTTTTGCGGTGACGCTTAAAGACCACTCTCAGTTAAAAATATAAGTTTAAAAAATAGCTTGGGTTCTGCTCAAGCTATTTCTTTATTTAACCAATAATAACTAAGAAAATTTCTAGTGCAATGAATTCTCAAAACAGCATAACTTCTTGATTTTGACATGGTAATATTTACTTATCTTGGATTTTAACTATGTAACGTTGAAGAACAGAAAACCAGATTAAGTACATTTAGAAGAGCGATATTCTGAAGGTGTCAATCCAGTAATTTTCTTGAATAATCTAGAAAAATAGGAAGGAGATTGGTAATTTAATTCAAACGCAATTTGTGCAATTTCTCGTGAATTATCTTGCAATAAAATCTGACTGTGCAAAATACTAATTTCATTAATCCATTGTTTTGGCGGCTTTCCCGTCGTTTCCTTGACACATTTGTTCAAATAATTTTCTGAAATATTCAGATTATTGGTATAAAATCCAATTTCCTTATGCATCACATGATTCTTATGAACCAATTCGCGAAAGTGAAATGCAATCGAACTAACGTGAGACAGCGCTTCGGTACTTTTATTTTCGGACTTAATAATTTTTAGCAAAACCGACTGAAAAAGTGCAATACTAATGGCTTTGTTAGGTTCTGGATATTGTAATTCCTCCTCCAAAAGTTCTAAAATTCGTGTTATCCAACTAATAGTAGCATGATTGACAATCGTAAAAGGAGAGCTGTAGAAAAAGTTAAGATCATTGCTATTTAAAGCAATTTTACTAATGATTTCATTCTCATAAACTACAAAAAAA
This sequence comes from Flavobacteriales bacterium, assembly GCA_038242935.1. GTDB lineage: Bacteria > Bacteroidota > Bacteroidia > Flavobacteriales > Flavobacteriaceae > Flavobacterium. The sequence goes on along the minus strand of JBBSRP010000023.1, from coordinate 1,071 downwards.
CCTTCTATATCCGCCGAAAGTTCCAAAGTAGCAGTAAAATTTCCCTGTTTAATATTCAGCGCTTCAAAGGCTTTTACTTCAAAAACTGAGTTTTCTAATTGCTGTTTCAAACTACCTTTTGTTACAAAAAGCAGAAAATTAAAAGTTGTGAGATACGGACTTACAGGAATCATAATCCGCTTGAGATAATTCTCAATTCGGTAAATCTGCAGGCTTGAATTATTAAAAAGATTATGCATAGAGACGTCTGGCAAAAAAAGTTTTTTGTAATCGTAATTGCTAATCAATTTGGGAGCTGCTTTCATAGGCGTTGTTACTGCCAAATTTAAACAATGTCAGTGCAGGAAAATACTTTTTTAATGTTAAAAATTGAGAATTGAAAAGAGATTACTAGCATTAAGAGACAAGGAAGGAGAGGGACTGTGCTAAATTAGAGATGATCGTTATTTTTTTTTGGACGGCTTGTTGCAGGTCATTGCGAGCGAAGTGCAGCAATAACATCGACTTTTACGTTGTCGCAATCACAGCAACAACCGGGTCTTCCGCTGTATCTTTGCTGCTTGCAGGACTTTTGCAAGCATTGAAATATTGCTGCAAGCAGCAAAGGATGCCGCTGCAACCCCTGCCGCAATCTACGTTAGCTAGAACAACTTTTTGACATATTTATTCTAAACATTGGCATTCAAATAAAAACATACCTGAAAGAACGGCAGTTACAACAAAATCTAGATATTAAGGATTATATAAGAACCGCAAATCTTTAAATTCTTTATTAGAAATGACTATAGTTTCGTGGTGGGTAACGAGTTTGCGAATTTACTTAAAATTATTACGGCTGCGCTCTGCTAGTTTACTGTGAATTCTTAAAAGGTCTAAAGTTCTTGGCAATTATAAAGGCACTTATGGAAACATTATAACTATTGATGTTTTTTATATAACCAGCTGCGCTCAATTATTCATCAACTTTGGGCAGGATGCGTTCAAAATATTGTAGTATTTCTCACAAAAGATGTCTTTTCATTAAAATCTACCTATGAAATGGGATACCGTTGTATCTTCAAAAATTGCGTT